>JANMGZ010000630.1:0-2168 GCA_031374905.1 Dolichospermum sp. OTE_70_metabat_362_sub | reverse complement strand
AAATATATGTACCAAAATATATATAAAGAAGGATTCAAATTTATACCAGGATTTAATTTTGATGATTTTAGTGAAAAATATGTGCAATTCATTGTTAAATATAAGCAATTAGAAAATATTAATGAATTTAATGAAACGTATAATATATTTTATATTAGTCTTGATGATTATATTCAACAGAATAATTTTAGATGTAAAATGGACTATATTTCTCCAATATTTCTAAATGATGGTTTAAATTATTATTGTATAGTGCCAAGAAAAGAAATTAATATAAGGGAATGTTATTCTATAGGTTTAGAAAAAAATACATATATAGCTATGAAATGTGAAAGTGAATTATCCAAAAGTAAGAGACAAAGATTCTATTATTTTAGAGATAGATTATTATTATTGCCACTTTATTGGAATAATTACGATTTTAGACATACCAAGATATATAAAATAACTAGTCTATAATCCCGCCCATACTACTTTAATATTTAAGTTTACTTCTTATTAAATACCAACTATAAATGATTATACACGGAATTTAACAAGGAGTAAGTAATGGAAACGAATCAATTAATGAGAGTAGAGATCGGTGATTTTAGACTACCAATAGAGCATTTAACTATGATGGGTAATTTGAATGAGCTTTGGACGTATGGAAATTCTATAAGACAAAATAAAGGAAAATCACCATTAGATTTAAAAAACTATTTGAGACAGAAAGAGACTTTAGAATTCGTTCAAACCGTTGAAGATAGAGTGTTTCCTAAATGTGTTCAGTCGACACATTATAAAATAGAAGAAAAGACACCGGGAAGATATGAAATTATTGGTGGAGAATTAAATTGTTTAAAAACGAAAAGAGGTAAAGGAGGGGGAACTTGGGCGCATCTTTACTTATTACTAGATGCTGCGGCTAGGCTAGATCCAGAATTTAGACTTCAAATATACGAAGCATTTGTAGCGGGTAAGATTTTAAAGTGGAGAGATGATTCAGGTGAAGAATTTAAGAAATTAAATATAGCAATAGATGCTTATCTACCCGAAAGAGAAGGAAAAACTAATAAGAATATATTTATCAACGTAGCAAAAATGTTGAAAAGTAAATTAATTCCAGGGGTTATATGTTGGAATGAAGCAAACAGTATTCAATTAGAAAACAGAACTAGAGTAGAAGAAAAACTTATATTATTTCTACAATCTGGATTAATAAGAAACTGGGAACATCTAAAAGAAGTAATCAATAATCTATAATCCCGCCATTCATCCACTTGACATAATAAACTATAAGTAATAATATCTAATTATAACATAACAAGGGGGTTAAATTAGATGATTTCTTACCATCCGAATAAACGAGATCACGATAAACATTGGAAATATACATGGGGATGGAGATGGTCGAAGACTGATGATTTAGACGTGGTTGAAAGAGTGATGAGGACATTCACATGCTCTCCGATCGTGTGGAGTGATGGAAAGAGGGGAAGGATTCATTTCGCATTCTCAAATTGGATCGCACTAGATTTCGATAAAGGAATCAATCTAGAAGACATCATAAATACATTCTCACAGTACAGATGTGTAATAGGTACCACGAAAAGCCATGGAATACCGAAAGGGAATGAACCAGCAATGGATCGATGTCGAGTGTTTATACAGCTTAAAGACACGATTAGGAACGTAAAGGACTATGAATACACGGTGAAGTATTACGCGAAAAAGTACAAATCAGATTTCGCCGCAACCGATGCAGGAAGAAAGTTCAAACCTTGTAAGGAAACAGTTTATTTGAATAAAACCGGGTTAATGATAGAGAATCTTAGATACTTGGGAACACAAACGGCTAGAAAGAAATTGTTCTCCCGTGATGATATCCCCAAACAAATTCGAGAGTTACTCATAATGGGTGTAAGTGATGGTAGCAGCAGGAATGGAGCTTGCTATAGAGTGGGCGCGAAATTAACTGAATGTGGTTTCCAAGTAGAGGAAATAGTTGGTATGATAATGAACTCACCAATACCAGTTTCAAGAGATGTAGAAGTAGAGAAAGAAGTTAGAAAGGCAGTAATTAATGGGTCTAGAAATTCTAATAAAGGAGGTGGTTATGTAATGAAAGGGGAAGTTTGAGAAATCCCACCCTGGAAGATGGGATAAGGAAGAACAAGATAACAAGA
>JANMGZ010000601.1:0-11766 GCA_031374905.1 Dolichospermum sp. OTE_70_metabat_362_sub | reverse complement strand
CGCCTGTTTATTAGAAAAAGAGGTAAGTCTCTATCAAATTCTCAAAAATAACGATTTTTTAGAAGTTAATATTAATACACCCAAAATTACCACATCAACAGTAAAGTCTACCAATAATTAGCATTAAAAGGCTTTTACCCTTATTTGCCTCTTCCTTGCTGATTCCTAATTTTTAGGATAATTTATAGCAGGCTAACAAACCAATCTGTCAGCCTGTACAGTCAATAGTGCCGTCGTCATCAAGACATTTAATACACTTGTTTCCGACAAGTAGTCTGAAATAACAGCCTAAAATTCTCACATAGTTTCAAGTGACTAGCGGTGGGTTTTCGCACTTCCCACAGTATTTTGTAAAATCCGTTTACCCTTTGGAGATGAATGCTCAACATTTCTAGAGGTTTGCATCGCTTCCTTGACAAGAGTAGCTAGTTCTTCTAGCTGGCTAATTGCTTCTGCGCCTTCTAGTTTCATTAATTCCCGATCATCACGCATTTCTGTCCAAGTAATCCCATAATCGGATACTAAGAAGCGAATTAAATGATTATCTCCTAAGCTCACCATAAAAGATGCACTGTTCATCTGATCGCCGCAAGTATAGCAGGAAGCAGGATAACCATGCCGTTCTAGTACAACCGCTAAGGCTTGCAAATTCATTACTAAATCTTGAACAAATTGTCTATGTTCGTTTGCTAGTCTTAAAAACACTTGTCCCTCCAGACACCACAGTCATTTGAGTTTATTTTATATTTTCTTTAGATTTTCTCATAAACTGGCATTATAGAATAAATTCTACAATTTTTAGGGGGTTTATGAGTTTGTTAATTAGTTAACTTGTCAACGTTAGTGGATAACGATTTTTGAAGAAGTATCAAACTATTCAATTTCTCAGGTATTTATAACAGACACAGTTACTAAAACTTACATTTTGGTTTTTCCGATCTGTCAGAACCTTACTTGATGAAATTGAGCCGCTTTCAGCCTAACTTAAATCCACTCATAGTCAAGTTCGTTAAAGCTCTACATGGCACTACTACAGTTGATTTAGAGCCAAATTAAGACGATTCATTAACTCTAACGCCTATTTTCGTTGGTTGTTTTTTATTCTCCACTCAAATAAACCTTATACTATATAACATAGATTGGGATTAACGCAAGTGTTGAATATACTTAATTAATATATTGTTTTTAATGTATTTACTTTTAATACCCTTCATAACACTGATCTTAAT
This sequence comes from Dolichospermum sp. OTE_70_metabat_362_sub, assembly GCA_031374905.1. GTDB lineage: Bacteria > Cyanobacteriota > Cyanobacteriia > Cyanobacteriales > Nostocaceae > Dolichospermum. Next base: position 10,537 of record JANMGZ010000601.1, on the reverse strand, counting down.
ATGAGAAAAGCGGGTTTTCACAAAGTACAATATTTTGTCAGAATCAGGATATTCAGGATTTAAAGATTGACAGGATTTTAATTTGATGATTTTGTCTGAATCAGGATACCCAGGATTAAAGGATTTACAGGATAGGTGAATTGATATATTGATTATTACATCTCACTTCATAAATATTCACTTTTCTCCATACTAATCATCAACAACTAACCAATAATCAAACAATCACATCCTGTACATCCTCAAATCTTGGACATCCTGATTCAGACATTTATTTTCTTCTTTGCGTCTTTGCACGAAATAAAAACCAAATAAACTAACAACTACTCCAACAAATAGACTTAATGCTTCTCGCCCCCTATTCCCTACTATATATACTCGGAGTCGAAGAAGAACCAATAGAACAAGTCCTAAAATAATACAATTATTGGTATGATAAAAAATCAAATGCTTCTGTAATTTTAATCGTATCTATCTTTTTTAGATTTAATCACTTCAATCACATTATCGTGGTCTTGACCAGTAGTAATATCTTTTAAATGAATTCTTCCTTCAATATACTGTAAATGAATTCGCCAACCAGATATTTTATCAATGTCAGCACGATAGATAGCTTGTTTAATTCCTGTGACTTTATGTAATCTAGTTTTCGGAAAGTTTCTGGTTCTGTGACATTCATTATCTTCTAATTCTGCTAAAGCTTGAAGAAAATTAAGTTTCAAATTTTCTGGAAGAATCTTCATGGCTTCATAAATCACACCATACTCATCTAATAGAGGTTTAATTTGTGCCATTTCCCCGAATAAGAGGTTCTAATTCTTGATTTTCTTCGACTGTAAAATCTTGATAAATTAACTCAGCTACTGCGTTATATGCTTTTTGGGCATCTGCTAATTTAACGAATCTAAATAAAGTAATAACTGTACAATCAAAGATTGGATCATCGTCAATAGTTAAAATCACTCTTTGATCATTATTGATTTTTAAAGCATATATGGTTGAATCATAGGAATGATTGAGTTTAAGATTTCTGAGTTGTTCGCTACTTTGATAAAATAACATCTTATCCTGAGATAAGATTTCAAAATACCGATTCATTTCCTTAATGATTTTGAATTTGTCTGTATCATTAAATTGTTCTAAATCTTTTTCAAAATCCTTGGTAGATTCAATGAGTATATCCACAGTTTTAACTCCTGAGTCTAAATTGTCAAGTTACTGCAAATTTAACTTTAGATATATAAACAATATGGCAGCTATGATACTAGAATAATTTAATTATATTGCTCCTTAACTTTTTTGACAATATCCACTACTATTGATAGTCGCTGAGTTCAAAACGAATCATCATTGCAGGTTAAGATTGAGTTTGTTTTTATAAAACTTGCATTTGTGAGACAATTTCTTTGTTAAATTCCAAATAATTGTTAAATCTATGAGCAATCAAGCTTCTATTCCGGTGATAGTTAACGGTGCTGCTGGTAAAATGGGACGTGAGGTAATTAAAGCAGTAGCCGCAGTGTCTGATTTGACTTTAATGGGTGCAATTGACACAACTCCTGAACATCAAGGTAAAGATGCTGGGGAACTCGCGGGTTTAAGTGAACCCTTAGAAGTACCGATTACCAATCAATTAGAGCCAATGTTGGCGTATGTGGCTGGGGAAAGACAGATGCAACCGGGGGTACTAGTTGATTTTACCCATCCTGATGCAGTTTATAATAATATTCGCAGTGCGATCGCCTATGGAATTCGTCCGGTTGTGGGAACGACAGGTTTAAGTCCTGCACAACTTGAAGAATTAGCCGATTTTGCCGAAAAAGCCAGTACCGGTTGTTTGGTTATTCCTAACTTTTCCATTGGTATGGTACTACTACAAGAAGCCGCTGTTAGAGCTTCCCAGTATTTTGATCATGTAGAAATTATCGAACTCCATCATAACCAAAAAGCTGATGCTCCTAGCGGTACAGCCATTCAAACTGCTCAACTATTAGCGGAAATGGGTAAAACCTTTAACACTGCTATTGTGGAAGAAACGGAGAAAATAGCCGGAGCTAGAGGCAGTTTAGCAGACGAAGGGATTAGAATTCATAGTATCCGCTTACCAGGACTGATTGCCCACCAAGAAGTGATTTTCGGTGCAGCAGGGCAAATTTACACCTTACGTCATGATACCAGCGATCGCGCCTGTTATATGCCAGGAGTATTATTAGCAATCCGCAAAGTTAATCAGCTAAAGTCATTAGTATATGGATTAGAAAAAATACTTTAAAACACTCAGCAATCATCTGTTATAAATTTGCGTTTGGCGTTAGCGAAGCGTACGCAGCGCAGCGAGTATTTTTTCAGTCCAAAATCCAAAATCTAAAATCTAAAATCTAAAATATGCTCGTTCCTCTAACTCGCCAAAAATTTGAACAAATCATCCCCCTGGTTGCCTCTGGTCCACAATATAAATATTATTGGGGCAAATTAAGCAGTTTTTTGCAGCGGATACTAATTTCCGTAGTTACCTTAGCTGTGCTATTGCTTGCACAATTCTTGTTTAGATTGGAATTTGGGTTAATTTTCTTTTTTGGAGTATTTGGTGCGTTTTTTTGGCTTTGGTATCCCGTATTTCAAGCAAGTATCCGCAATGGAAAATGCCGCCGTTATAAATACAGTGGCTTTTTCCGGGGAAGAGTGCTAGATTGGTGGATCACAGATAAGTTAATAGGCAAACAGGAAACCGTTAACGGGAAAGGCGAGTTAGTCATTATCGAAAACCGCGAAAAGCGAATTAACTTAGAAATAGGCGACGACACAGGATTTAGTATTGAATTTGAAGCTCCATTACGTAACGCCCACAAAGTCATTTCTCGTGGTCAAATAGCTGAAATGGTAGTTATGTCAAATAGTTCTGATTTAAGCACCATTGAAGAATTCAGCGATATCTATATTCCCAGTCGTGATTTGTGGGTAAGTGATTATCCATATGTTCGCAAAGATTTCTTTAATGAGGTTAGTATGCGCCTCCGTGCAGACCAAGAAAAAACACCCCGCCGCCGCCCAAGAAAACAGGAACGCAGAGAATATGAGTAAGCAATTCCGTAGGGGCGCAGTCCCTGCGCCCTTCATCCCCCTACATTTCTATCTTGTCCATAGGCTTGCCAAGCCAAATCTACTAAGCCATCAACAATAGCAGCCGCTACGACAGCGTTACCCTTGCGACCTTCAATAGTGATATAAGGAACTAAGGATTCTTGTAATCGTTCTTTGGCAGTTTCTAAATTGATAAAACCTGCTGGAGTGGCAATTATTAAAGCGGGTCTAATTTCCTCAGCTTCAATTAATTCGACCAGTTCAGTTAATGCTGTTTGTGCTTGACCAACGACAAATATCCCCTCTGGATAACGCCTAGCCAGGGTTTCAATGCCCCAAGCAGCACGGGTTTTTTCCTTTTGGGGTCGAGTTAGTGCTTCCATGCTGCAATACACTGGATTAGAAAATGTATTTTGAATATCATGTGATATACCTACTTGCACCATTGGCGTGTCTACTACAATGGTGGTTCGTGCCGCTAGGGCTGCCGCACCGGCTTGTAATGCGTGTTCTGAAAACCGGATTAAGGATTGATACTCAAAATCAGATGTAGCATAAACTACGCGACGGACGATTTCATACTCCGCTGGTGAAAAAACATGATCACCAATTTCACTATCAATAACTGCCAAACTTTGAGCATCCGTTACGTGCCATTCCATTGTTATTTAAATTCTTAATATATTAGTTTTTAGCTTATCAGTTTCCGTGCGTAGTCGTGGGAGATTGGTGATTGGTAATTGGGAAGAATTTATTTCTAGTCACCAGTCACCAGTCATTATTCTATCATTTTTCAGGATTCAGCGCCGGAGGAAGGCCGACTGAACAGAGGGGATAAATAGGCTACTAAAGCCCCAATGGCAAAAGCAGAAATATTGCGAACCAGGGGCAACCAATCGTTTGTGCGGGTAATAACTGGAGCAATACCGAAGGCAATAAATAACATTCCCCATAGAGGTGAGAAAATTAACGCCCATTGCCAAGCAACTATCTTTTTGTCGCCGCGCGGTTGAGCCGCAAAACCACAAATAATCCCACCGACTGCGGAGGTAACAAGGGTGAGTATCCATTGTTCTCTAGGAAGTCCAGGAACAACGTTACAACCGCCTTTGAGTAAGCAACCTTTGACTGAATCTAGAGCCTGGAGAATGGCTTGATCTTCACCTTGTTCGCGGACAAAGTATAAGTTACCAAAGCGGGTTTGTAGTTCAATCCAGAAGGTGCGGGGTAAAAATTCATAAACTGCATCACCCACGCTAAAGCTGAGGATATTACCTCCACGAGCATCTGCGACTAAAAGAATACTTTTGTCATCTAAACCCCAATATTTAATTACTGCTCTCCCTGGTGTGCGGTCGTACTGAGTTAAAACGCGCAATTTCCAACCAGTATCAGTTTCAAACTGTTCTAATTCTTGAGTTAGTTTTTCTTCTTGAGGATCAGGAAGAGTTTTTGCTAAATCTACTACTGGTGTGACAAAGCTGGGTAGTAAATCGGGATTTTCATAAGCTAGGGCTGATGGGGAATTAATTGCCCAAATTGAGCTAACAAAGCAAAATACGGCAATTGATAGGAAAATTCGTCGCCAAAAACACAGGTGCATGAACGTTTTTATACTAATTATTAACAGGAGAATGTGACAAGTGCTTTGCAAAGAGTAATATAAAAGTGATACTTCTTTACACTTCTTTACTTTACTCTAATATTAGGTATCTCGGCACAATCTGATCGATAAATTAGAGATTGATGAATATTTGCTGTTTATCAGTGTTGACAGTCTTTAATCCCGTTCTTGTGATTTTATTGCTGGTTTATCATTGATTGGTAAGCGTTCAGCAGTTATCCTCACAGTTTTTTTGCGGGTGAAGCTTGTCCAAGCTGCTTTAAACCCAACTAAAACGCTACGGCTGCTGATTTGAATATTTTCTGCTTGTTTTTTGGCACTATCTAGATTTTGATCAAATTGTTTGACAACTTGACTAGTGCTTTTAACACCTTGGCTAACGTCATCGGCTAAATCTGTTATTTCAAAGCTGGTGTTACGAATGGCGTTGAGAGTGGGTGGCAACTCCCGTGAAAGGGTATCAAAGAATTTTTCGGCACTGCGAGCAGCACGGGCTAATTCCTGCAAAGCGGGTATGGCTGCCACCAACACGGCTGTTAGGCTGGCAGCAACTAAGAGGATGGATAGTCCCAGCCAAAATAAAGGGTCAATCACAATTATGCCATTTATGAATGTTCTAATTTTTCCGTCAGCGGATTGGTATTGTTGATATTGCTGCTGACATCAACAGGATTTTGTTTGTTTAAACTTTGGCTTTCTCGCTGGGTAGCATCTATGCCAATTGCGATCGCTTCCCGCAGTCTATCTACAGTTTCATCCCAATTTTGTAGGGTGCTAGTAGAAATACGATCTGCCTGAATTTGGACGCTGGTAGAGATATCTTCTGCCAATTCGGGGATAGCATTGGCAGATTTTTTGACAAGTTTACGGGTTTCGCGTCCTGTGCGCGGAGCAACTAGCAAACCGGCTAAAGTGCCGATAGCTGCTCCTAGCATCAAACCACCAATAAAGATTCCAGATCGGTTGTTAGACATTTTTGAACTTTTCTACTCTATAGAATTTATCTTAATATCTTGCACTAGTACCGCAGGGCGGAATTAAAAATTAACAATTAAAAATTAAAAAAGCAGATTACACAAGCTTTTTGGGGATTTTCAATGGTTGGTTGATTTACGCCGTTGTGTACTAGGTGATGAGAAATTGTGATTACATGAGTTAGATATTTATCCCGCTACAGGGTTGAATGAGGGACAAAATTTATGAAAAAAGATAGATAGCAACCTTGTTTTTTCTCCTCATTCCTGAATATTAGCTATAAGTTGCTACTTTTTTACCTGCAAGCCAAAGATTAGAGATAGCATATTTTACACATACTACCTCTGCTCCAGTCTGACAAGAAATTTTGAATGCTTGTGTTTTTAGATCATCTTTTATAAGTTTTGCTTGATAAGTGTAGTGATTACCAGCAAGCTGTTCAAAGCTTAACTCACCAAGAATTGTATTATTATCTAAGCTTTGCTCTAAAATTTTCCCTGTTACCTGATAGTTAAACCAATCCCAACCTAAACGCAGCATGAGTTCTTTTTCCAAAATTTGTAGAGGATTTGGCAATATTCCCCAACCACGATAAACTGTATTCAAGCGTTGGATATCCCCAGTGTGGCAAAGAATTGATTTAAAGATATCTTGATCAAGAACTCCGTAATATCTGCCTTGAGGAAAATCTATGACTGTAGGTGCAAATCTATGACCACCAAAGTGACTAGATTTCCATATTCTGACCTGATTTAATTGTAAATCAGAGATAGTATTTTGAGCGTGAAAATAGAAAGGATTGCCATATCTGGCACAACATTTATCATGGCTACCATGAGTACATACTAAGATATCTCTGGTGATACTCGATTCTATTTGATAATCAGCAGTTACACCCGCTAACCATTTACTGAGAACTGATGCTACTTGTTCAATATTTGGCAACTTAAATTCTTGCTTTCGGTACCCTTGACTTAATCCCTTTTGCTGCTCATAAATTAACAAAGTTGTTTCTTCTACTTTGTGGGTTTCATTGTTGGCAATCAGGAGAAATTGAATTGGTAGTTTAGCGCGTTTTACATCTTTGACTAACATCCGTAAGTTGTCTGGAACCCATTTAGAATTGAAAGCTTCAGAAACCCAAGGGGTAGGACATTCTACTAAAATATAGGTTTGGTAGTTGGTCGCAGTACCAATAATGTCTTCTTGTATTTGTCGTGAATTATCAGCACAAAAAAAATTATTCATTTACACTTACTCAAGGATATATTTTATGGACGATGTTTAAGAAAATTTAGGTAAGCATTTGCTCAAATTCTGATTTTTCAAAATCTTTTCGGTTAAATGAATCCTCTTGTTAACAGAGGAAACAGGAGACCGAGAAATCAGTTGTGTAATTAATTTTGTCCCCTTACTTAATGTAAAATACAGATTTTTTTTACATTTAATAGGGAGAATTTATGGAAAATATTGCCCTAATTTATCGTTTTTTTGATAAGTATTCTCCATCTTTATTATTCATTACTCAATTCTGGGATTTAAATTATTTTTTGATGTTTTCCCTAAATGATCTAAATAGAAAATTATGGCTTTTGTCTGTATACCCAATTGCATACATTTAGGAACTTTTAAATTATAGCTAAATTTGTTCCTTATTGCTAAATATTCTCAATAAATTGTAAAAAAAATACTACAAGTGGAGAATTTATTTTGATTTTGGCATATATTTTGACTTTAACCTAACTAAATTTATAAACCAACTATGCTGATTATTTAGAAAAATTTTACAACCATATATTTTTAATATTAATGATTAACATAGCTTAATATTATAAATGATATGGCAAAAATCTAGCATCAGTGTCATTGGGTTTCTAAATGTAATAAATTAGGTTTTATATATGTTACAAAAATCATGAATACAGAAATATTTTATATCCAGACGGTGAAGATGGTTTCATCATGAACTCCAAAAAAATTCTAATTAAGTAATAATGGTGAATGGTTGATAGTTGTTTCCTAAATTTTCTATTTTTAATTATATGACATTAATTTTAGCTCTGGATTTTGGCGGGACAAAATTAGCAGCAGCAACAGTCAAGAATGGTGCAAAGGAGTGGTTGTACCATGAATCACGCTTTTCTCCTGCAAATGGGGATGCTTTGACCGATTTAGAAATTATGCGATCGCTCATTGATTCCGTGCTAAAAGGAAGACAAGCGGATGCTATTGGTGTTAGCTTTGGTGGTCCAGTAGATGCAACCACAGGCTTAGTCCGCTTATCTCATCACGTTCCTGGCTGGGAAAATGTTCCCCTTAAACAATTACTTGAAGAAGATTATTACGCACCTGTTAGCATAGACAATGATGCCAATGTTGCTGCTGTTGGTGAGCATCGCTTTGGGGCTGGACAAGGATATGATAGCCTATTTTACATTACCATTAGTACAGGAGTAGGTGGAGGCTGGATACTCAACAATAAACTGTGGCGGGGTGCATTGGGAATGGCGGGAGAAATTGGACATATCGTGGTAGATCCTAGAGGTCCAGTATGCTTATGTGGAAAACGAGGATGTGTAGAACGTTTTGCTTCAGGCCCCTACATGGCGCAAAATGCGCGGGAAATGTTGGAGGAAGAACCATTTAGTGCCAACGGTCAAATCAGAGGAGACGTACTTAGGTATTTGACAGGCAATGATCTCAACTTGCTTACAGGCAAAGTCGTCAGTGCCGCAGCAGCTAACGGAGATGAAATAGCACAAGAGGTATTATATAGGGGGGCTTGGGCTTTGGGAGTCGGTATTGGTAATGTTGCCAATTTGATGAATCCCCAACGGTTTGTTTTAGGTGGTGGTGTCACGAAAGCCGGGGATAATTTCTGGACTGTGGTACGAAAGGTAGCTAGAGAAACTGCACTCCCAGAGGTGAATTTTGAGGTTGTGCGGGCATTGTTGGGTGATGATGCACCCTTATGGGGGGCTGTGGCTTTGGGTTTGAATGTGTTGGATTAAGCCTTGGCGACTAGAAGTCGCGGCTATACAGACAAAACCCACCTGCGTGGGTTCAATTTCTTTTAGTCCACGCAGGTGGACTTTGTTTATGTAGCAGCGAATTATATTCGCCTTGCTACTTATATATTCTTAAATATTGGCCTGTTGTCTTTGATAAAGTGACCAATACAAACCTTTTTGTTTTAAGAGTTCTAAATGTGTTCCTCTTTCGGCTATTACTCCTTTTTCCATGACTAATATTAAATCAGCACGTTTGAGGGGGGCAAAGCGGTGGGCAATTAAGAACACTGTGCGGTTAGAGGAAACGTTTTTGAGGTTTTGTAATACTTGTTGTTCGGTTTCACTATCTAAGGCACTGGTGGCTTCATCTAATATGAGAATTGGTGCAGATGCTAGAAATAATCTGGCTAAGGCAATGCGTTGTCTTTGTCCTCCAGATAATGCTGTACCTCTTTCACCAACGTTGTTTTCATAACCATAAGGTAGTTGACTAATGAAGTCGTGGGCTACTGCTAATCTGGCGGCTTCTACAACTTGTTCGGAGGTGATATCTGGATTTCCTAATGTGATGTTTTCCAAGATTGAACCGTTAAATAAAAAGTCTTCTTGGAGAACTACACCTATTTGTTGTCTTAAAGATGCTAAGTCTGCACTTTTGATATCAAATCCATCAATTAGGATTCTTCCTGATTCAATTTGATAAAGCCGTTGAATAATTTTTGAAAGGGTGCTTTTTCCTGAACCACTTCTGCCCACAATGCCTATAAATTGTCCTGGTTCAATATTGAAAGAAATTCCTTTTAATACTGGTTCGGTATTGGCATGATAGCGAAAGAAAACTTGATCAAAATTAACTTCACCTTTGAGAGGTGGTAATACTAATCCTGTTCCTGCTTCTGTTTCGGGGGCAGCGTTGAGAATATCACCAATTCTATCTACTGATAATAGCACTTGTTGGAGATTTTGCCACAATTGTACTAGCCTTAATAGAGGACTGGTAACTCGTCCTGATAACATTTGAAAAGCGATTAATTGACCAATTGTTAGTTGATGATCAATTACTAATTTTGCTCCAAACCAAAGGATGATTAATGTAGAAAAGTTAGTGAGAAAGTCACCGATATTACTGCTAATATTGGATGTGGTTGAAGCTTTAAAACTGGTGCGAATAAAGCGGGCAAATAAACCTTCCCATCGTTCTCTAGCTGCTGGTTCGGCTGCATGGGCTTTGACGGAATGAATGCCGGTGATTGTCTCTACTAAAAATGATTGACTGTCCGCACTGCGATTAAAAGTTTCATTTAGCCAATTTCGCAAAATTGGGGTCGTGACTATAGTTAAAGTCGCAAATAATGGTAATACGGCTAAGGCTACAAATGTCAAAGGAATGTTGTAATAAAACATCAATCCCAAGTACACCACAGCAAAGATACTGTCCAGAATTACCGTTAAAGCTGTACCTGTGAGAAATTGGCGAATTTGTTCTAGTTCTTGGACTCTAGCGACTGTATCTCCCACTCTCCGTGACTCAAAATAAGCCAAGGGTAAACGCATTAAATGGCGAAAAAGTTGAGCCGATAAACTCAAATCTAACCGTCGGGCTGTGTGGGTAAAGATAAATAGCCGCAGCATACCCAGAATAGATTCAAATGTCGCCACTAGCAAGAGAGCGATCGCCATCACATCCAATGTGGCTAAACTCTCTTGTACCATCACTTTATCAATGATGACTTGGGTAATTAATGGTGAAGCTAAACCCAATAATTGCAAGGTAAATGAAGCTAATAAAACCTCACCTAATAAACCTCGATATTTCCAAACTGCGGGAGTAAACCAAGCTAAGTTA
>JANMGZ010000582.1:0-11497 GCA_031374905.1 Dolichospermum sp. OTE_70_metabat_362_sub | reverse complement strand
GCTTGTTCTCGTTTAGGATGGTCATTAACGGAGGTGGAAACTTTAAGTTTATGTGGTCGTCCGGTTTCGTTACTCCAATCTTATATTTATCCTGGTGCAAAATTATTAATTTTGAGTGAGGGAGAAAATACTCCAGCTAATGTGGCGGAAATTTTGACAAATCGCGGTTATGGTAATAGTCAAATTACCGTTTTAGAAAAAATGAGTAATGTTGATGAAGGCATTTTAATAGATATCGCTGCTAATTGGAATAAAACAAATATCGCGGCTTTAAATACTATTGCGGTGGAATGTATTGCAGATAAAGGAATAGTTGCTTTATCCAGATTTCCCGGTTTACCTGATAGTGCTTTTCATCATGATGGACAATTAACTAAACGGGAAATCCGGGCGGTGACTTTATCAAGTTTAGCACCTAATCCTGGAGAGTTGCTTTGGGATGTGGGGGCTGGTTGTGGTTCTATTTCTATAGAATGGTTGCGGAGTGATAGGAGATGCCGAGCGATCGCTATTGAACAAAATTATACTAGACTAAATTATATTGCTGATAATGCTGCTGCTTTAGGAACACCAAATTTACAAATTATTGTCGGGAAAGCTTTAGAAGTTATCCAGAATTTATCCGCACCAAACGCCATTTTTATTGGTGGTGGTGTGACAGCACCGGAAATATTAGAAAATTGTTGGAATGCGTTACTTCCGGGGGGCAGAATGGTAGTGAATGTTGTCACTTTAGAAGGTGAACAAAAATTATATCAATGGTATGAAAAAGTAGGAGGAAACTTTACCCGGATTGCTATTCAACGTGCAGAACCTATTGGTAAATTTTTAGGTTGGAAATCAATGTTCCCTGTGACTCAATGGGTAGGCAAAAAAAATTAACATTAACAATTTTGGTATTACATTTACTGTATAATCTCTAAATATATACTGAAACTAATTCGCAAATAATTTTAAAATAGTGTCTGAAATAGAACCTAATCAGTCTGTGGAATCTTTAGCACAACAATGGGCTAAAAAGTATGTCCAGAATCTTCATGTCAATACCAGTAGTCAACAATCTGGTGAGCATCTGAGTTTGTCAGAGATAGTTTCTCCGCAAGGACGGGAGAAAACTGCTGAAAACATCATGTTATCTTTACGAACTATTAGCGCCAAAGCGTGGAACAAAACCGAGTCTTTGTTATCAGATCAAGTTAAGCAGCATAGTATAGATCCAAGCATTATTGATCCTTGGGACATTGCGGCAGATTCCTTTAGAATTTATCAAAAAGCTATGGATGTCTATATTCAACAAGAATCTGTTCGTCCCCTTTCTGTGGTAATAAAATTGGATCAAGAACCTAATTCACTTTATGAACAGGCTTTGAACACTTATACTAAACAGGTAGCTCCAGAAAAATTAGCTGCGGTAGTTGGTCCAGATATAGGAAAAATAAGACAAAAATACACAAGTGTTGACCCCAAACTCATCGGATTTGTGAGTATGCAGTTTCATTACACTAGCGAAATGATCATGGAACAACTTGATCCGATAGAGAAAACACTTATTGGTGCATATTTTAAAGTCATTGATGATCACTTGTATATGCCACTGCAACGCGCTTATCAAGCAGCGGCTACACATGATTATAATTCGCCTCTCATGTCCGCAGTGCAAATCTTATTAGTAAATAGCACTCACATTGCCAATAACATCCGTCAAAAAATAATTGACCTTTTTCCAAATTATCAGACTATGTCTGGATTTTTGGATGACCCAATCGTGAAAATATCTAGTACAAGAGATGTGGAAATGTTCCAAGTATACTTGTGGGTATGTGCTTTAGAAGGAAATCTTGCTGCTGTCCAGGAAGAGTTATTTCCCCTCTGTGTCATGCTTTATCCGACGCTAAAAGTCGAGTGGGAACTGATTCGTCAAATGCTGTATTTACTCAGACATGAAATATTTGATCGCTTGAATCCTCAACAAGCTAATACCTTAATGCCCTATTTTGAAGGGTTATCGCAAATGTTCTCTTCCACAGTGTTGAATTAATTGGGGTTACTCATACTAATTGATAGTGAAGACTTTCCTCACTACCAACCTTACTTAAATTGGCAATAATTCTCGTGAATTAACCATTAAAGCATCTTCTGAGCCTTGAATAAATCACTTGGCAGAAAAGCCCCATTTTCTGTAACAATGGCGGTAATTAAATCCGCAGGTGTGACATCAAAAGCCGGATTATAAAATTCCACTCCTGGAGGAGTGAGGATAGTTTCACCTATTTGATATATTTCGGCTAGGTGACGTTCTTCAATGGGAATTTGACTACCATCAACTAATTGAAAATCCACTGTAGATAAAGGTGCAGCCACAAAGAAAGGAATATTATGTGCTTTAGCCACAATAGCTAAACTATAAGTTCCGATTTTATTAGCAGCGTCGCCATTAGCAGCAATTCTATCAGCACCCACAACTACAGCATCAATTAAACCTTGTTTCATGCAGTGGGCAGCCATATTATCAGTAATTACTGTTACCGGAATCCCTTCTTGCACACATTCCCAGGCTGTGAGTTTTGCACCTTGTAACCGGGGACGGGTTTCATCTGCAAATACTCTGGCTAAACGTCCTTCTTTCCAAGCAGAACGCACTACACCTAATGCTGTACCATAACCAGCAGTGGCTAAAGCCCCGGCGTTGCAATGAGTGAGTATAGTTAGTTGATTAGGGGTTTTCGGTAAAGCTGCTAAACCATGATCACCGATAGCTTGACAGGTTTGTATATCTTCGGCATTGATCTTTTGGGCAGTTTCTAAAAGAACTTGTTTAATTTCTGCGACTGTTCCCAAAGTTTCATAAGCTGTTTGCATCATTCTATCAATTGCCCAAAACAAATTTACCGCAGTGGGACGGGTAGAACGCAATAAATTAGCTACTTTCTCTAGTTTAGTCAAAAACTCGTGGCTATCGCTGGTTTCAATTTCTCTTGCCCCTAAATACATTCCATAAGCCGCAGCCACTCCAATCGCCGGCGCACCTCTCACAATCATAGTTGTAATGGCTTGGGCCATATCTTCACTACGGTGAATCTCCACCACTGTATATTCATTAGGGAGGCGAGTTTGATCAATGAGTGAGACTGAATTATTTTGCCAAATAACCGGATAAATCATGTTGCTAATTGCCTCTGTTGCTTGAGTTAAGATATTACAAGATTTCCGGTAAGCTTAGAAATTACGGCAATTCTCGATCTAATGAAACACAATGGAGGGCGCAGGCCCTGCGCCCCTACGGGTTTTGCGATAAAAAACTGTACCTCATAACATCAGGAAGTGCTGTAGATCCCCGACTTCTCTAAGAAGTCGGGGATCTAAGCCTTGCAATGTATACCTACGGCACGCTACGCTATCACAAATCAAATAGGATTGCTATATAGTCACCTGGCCACGAAATGCTTGCTTCATCTGCAAAATACACAATTCCAGAAATGTTTCCTTAATAATCTAATATTTTGGCAATTTGGCAGACAACCATTTTAGTTTACAGCTTTAATGGAATATCAACAGGGTAAAGAAGAAGTTGAGAAGTTATTGATGTAGGGATTTGCCCCAGCAATAGAGACTTCTAGTCCAGATGATAGGCGATAGATGCGGTGCTATCAAACTCAGACAGATATTGCGACATTCAAATCATAGCCACTGCTAACAGCCATCGGCTAACAATCGCAAAGAAAATATAGATTAATTGAAATGATCGATTGCCTAATGAACAAACGGATCTATTCAGTACAAAATTGAACTGTACGAATACAAATTAACTTGAAAATAGTTAGATTGTCAAAAAAGAATGAAAAATTAATAATTTAGTTCTTAATCAAGAAGCATTTGAGAAATGATGGCATCAGCTTGTAATCTCTTATAAGTTAAGTGAACCAAATTAGCTTCATCTGATTGTCCACAGACATAACAAGCTAAACTCAGGGCATCTAATAACATCAAAGTAGTAACGCCTTCTGCTGCCAAAGATGATATATATTCGGAAACACCTTTAGCACAAGTTTCTGCCGGCATCAGTACCAGTAGTAGACGTAGACAATCTGCTGATGCCATCATCCCATCTAATTCATGAGTCTGGGTGGCTAATTGAACAATGCCCAGAACGATTTGATTAGGGGAAATACCTTCTTTCATGAGTAGGGCAAAGAAAGAAGTTAAATGACATGGGGTGCTGTGATCAAGTTTAATATTCATAGTGCTTATTAAAATCAGTGTAACAATAATCGCAGATTTTTTAGTTAATCCGGAAAAATCTCAGAAAATTTTTTTGTTTTTTTTCGGTGAGATTTGAGATTTCAGAACCTTTTAACAGATACCACGCCAATTTGTCAACTTGAGTTTTGAGCAATTGCTATACATTAGGCAACGCACAATTTTACTCGTAGTTCCGTATCCACTGATGCTGTAAATAAGTAAATTGTTCCTTGTCTATCATTTTCACATCTTTTGGCATTGAAATCAGGGAGTGATTTTTTCGCTACCTTAAATAAACTGTTTTTGATGACCTATTTAAATCAAATTGGTAGTTTATGTAACCGACAGCCAGTATTTTATGATGTAAGCTAGATAGAGTAGAGTCTTGTTTCTGTTTCATTAATTGGCACACAGTAAACAATAAACTTAAAAATTTGGATCTAATGTTGACCCCTAGTGTGGGTAAACATAACTTACATCTAAGTAGATTGGCGTTATGACAAGGTAGGGGGTAGGGAGTAGGGGGAAAAAGATTTAAGCCCTATTTACTTTTCCTCACACATTTTGGTTATCTCGCGTCCACCTACTTAATCGTTCTGGATATGAACTCCTGAAACCGGGAAAAAATAATTGAGAACTTGACCAAGATTTACCTATGCAACAATAACTTTAGGCTATATCACCCCAATCAGCATGGCTGTGATCTTCGTCAATACTTTTTAATATTTTGGTATCTCAACTTAGGAGAACGGGCAAGGTAGATTCTGGCATTTTTGGTAGCATAGTAGTAGATTAAAGCAGTGATTGTATTGTAAGAAAAAAAATTTGTATGGCCAGCTACCTAGAAACCCAATCTCCAGACGATTTACTGGATGAAGTTATTCAAGAAACCACAGCCCCAAACCATCTGGAAGTGATTGAAAATGTAATTGATACCCTAGCACAAGATCACAGTGCAATGGTTAGTCATGGTGCTGAGGGTGAATATCTGTGGAAATTTCAGTATGGCAGTGTAGAAGTATTTGTACAGTTGACGGGAACTACTGATGAAGATACTATTACCGTCTGGGCTGCTGTGCTGAAGTTACCAGCTAAAGATGAACCAAAATTAACACGATATCTGTTAGAGTTGAACTGCGTAAGTACCTTTGAAGCTCGTTTTGGGATTATTGACAATCAAGTTGTGGTAATTTCTACACGCACTTTGGCGGAGTTGTCTCCCGGGGAAGTTTCTCGGATTATGACTATCGTTGCTACTATTGCTGATGATAATGATGAATATCTGCAATCTGAATTTGGTGTAGTTTAAGTTTCAATGATTTTAGCTTGGAGATGTGATATTTAATGCCTGATCAGCAGGTGTGGCGACTTATTCCTTTTTTAGCAGCCGCTGGTAATGTCCAGATGGCTATAGACAGTTGGTTATTAGCACAGCATGAGTCAGGGAAACATCCACCAACTTTACGTTTTTATACTTGGTCGCCACCTGCAATTTCTTTAGGCTATCATCAACGTCAATATCCCGAATTTTGGCAAAATTTAACTTGGAAAGGGGAAAAGTTAGATTTGGTGCGTCGTCCTACTGGTGGGAGGGCAGTTTTACATCAAGGTGATTTAACTTACGCTGTAATCACATCTGGACTCAGGGGAAATCGTCTCGATGTGTATGCGAAGATTTGTGAGTTTTTGATTCAAGGATGGCGATCGCTGGGGATAGAGTTGTATTATGGCCAAGCTGGGCGTGGTTATATTCACAATCCTAATTGTTTTGGAACAGCCACAGGTGCAGATTTAGTTTTAGCAAATGGTTCTAAACTCATTGGTAGCGCTCAATTACGCAAAGGTGGCGCAGTTATTCAACATGGTTCTATGCAGTTAAATCTAGATGCAGATTTATTTACTAAAGTATTTAATCAAGAGTTGTTTAATTCTGTAGAGTTTACCCAAAGCATTAATCAAGAAACAATAATTAATGCTTTAATAGCCGCAGCCTGTGATTGTTTTTCTATGAAAATAGAAGTAATACCTTTATCTGAAAATGAGTGGGATCAAATAAACATGGTTTTAGCACTCCTTTGATCAAGAAATAGGATGGAAATTGGAAATACCAAGGGAGTAAAAGCACGGATTCAAAAATTCCCAAAATTCCCAAATCCCTAACTAAGCCTTTGATCACGGTTTGAGATTCAATAGTAGACATATTTATAGTAGAGACAGGTTATAGATAAAATGTTGCTTGTACTGTTAAGATTTTTTGAAGCCTGTCCCTACTTTGAAGCGTAGTTTTAACTGTCTCCTGTTTTTTCAATGGTTTCAATCACGGCTAAACCTATACTAGAAGCGGCAATTAGCATTATTGGTGATGCTAAAAAGGCAATGGCAAGCATTTGGAGCGCTTGGTCAAAAAAGATATAGGTGGTCATTTGTTCACCTTCTGAACTTTATACAGATACTGGTACTATCTAGTTCTTTTTTACAGCCGGGTGACTGAATTCTTGGTAATCGTATCTTAACAAAACTTTAGCTCTTTCATGACATGATGACAAAGTTTTATTACTAAAGAGTTGATAAATTTTAACTATATTTGGTTAGGTACAATACTGAAAAACACTGAAAGTAGAAATTATATCTAGTTTGATAACAGTGTTGTTGTAATTTGGCTTGTTATAATAATCCTTAGCTTTTGGTGCTAACTATGGAACTCCTACGGTTTGAGATATCTACACACCGTCTATTGTTAAAGCCTATATCAATGGAATATAAAGCAGATATTTTTAGAAAATTTACCAAGGAAATACGACTTATTTATACGTAAAATCGCCGGAAAAATTCAGTATACTGAAAATTTCATTAATCAATCTTTACTAAAAATGCAAAAGAAAGAAGAATTAGTAATTGTTGTTTTAAAGAAAGATTCTCAAGAGTTTTTAGGATGTAGTGGCATACATAAAATTAATAGTAAATACTAATCTATACAAGGTTGAATGGTCGCTATGACTGATTCAGCAAGACTTGGTAAATCATAACCACCTTCTAAGCCAAACACAATTTTTTTGGTTATACCTAAGCAGTATTCTGTAAATAAACCAAAATCTTCTGGTTGTAAATTTACACTCGCTAAAGGATCATTAGCATTAGCATCATAACCAGCGCTAACAATTAATAAATCTGGCTGAAAATTAGTTAAAAATGGGAAGATTTTCCTTTCCCACAACGGTTGATAAACAGTAATATCACTACCAGGAGGAACAGGTAAATTTAATACATTATTATGTAAACCTTGTTGAGAAAATTTTCCTGTACCTGGATAAGCTGGATACTGGTGAAGAGAAATATAAGCAATTTCTGAGTGAGTTTCTACTATTGCTTCTGTACCATTACCGTGATGTACGTCCCAGTCTAAAATAGCAACGCGCTGAATCCCAGGCTGTTGCAAAGCATATAAAGCTGCAATTGCAGCATTAGAAAATAAACAAAATCCCATTCCTGTATCACTGACCGCATGATGCCCAGGTGGACGCGATAATACAAAAGCTTGATTTGTTGTATTAATAACTGTATCAACTCCATCTAACCAAGCACTAACAGCTAATAAAGCTACATTATAACTACGGGGAGAAATGGGAGTATCTGCATCTAAATAACCACCACCGGAGGAGGATATATCTTTAACTTTGTTAATATAGGTTGTGGAATGAACCACTTCTATCCAAGACATTAAAGATGGTCTAGATATAACGGGTGTAGGTAGTTTCCAAGTAATTTTTTCGGCAAAAGTCGCAGCTTTTAAAGCGTTGACTATGGCTGTCAACCTTTCAGGTTTTTCCGGGTGGTAGATTCCCGTTTTATGATCTAAAAATTCGTCAGAATAAATAACTTGTAACATATATTTCTATATCCAAAATCTGAAATGTAAGTGAGGTGAAAGTCGAGAAACTGATTAAAATGATATATTACACCAATAGCTGAAGTATAGATCCCCGACTTCTTAAAGAAGTCGGGGATCTGGGTAATTAGTGAATTACAAGAGGTGATATGAATAATCTTAGTCTTAAACTTAAAGGTATGAGTTGCGCTTCCTGCGCTAATAATGTTGAACAAGCAATTTTAGCTGTTTCTGGAGTTATTGATTGTCATGTTAATTTTGGTGCAGAACAGGTAACTCTTAATTATGAACCTAAACAAACAAATTTAGCAAAAATTCAAGCTGCAATTGTAGATGCTGGTTATTCATCTTTTCAGTTAGAAGCAGAAGGTGAAGATACAGCAGAAGCAGCGAATAAATTAGCTAAGGAACGGAAACTTCTTCTCAAGTTAAGAACTGGGGGTGTAATTAGCATTATTCTGTTTTTCGGTTCTTTACCGATGATGACAGGATTGCATTTGCCTTTTGTTCCTGAATTTTTGCATGATCCTTGGTTGCAATTAGCATTAACAACTCCTGTTGAATTTTGGTGTGGTGGATCTTTTTTTCGCAATGCTTGGAAGTCTTTAAAACGCCGCATGGCCACGATGGATACTTTGATTGCTTTGGGGACAGGTACGGCTTATTTCTATTCTTTATTTGTGACGCTTTTTCCGGGGTTGTTTATTTCCCAAAGCTTAGAAATTCATGTTTATTATGAAGTTGCAGCGATAGTTGTAACTTTAATTTTGTTAGGGCGATTTTTTGAACATCGTGCTAAAGGGCAAACTTCGGAAGCTATTCATAAATTAATGGGAATGCAAGCAAAAACAGCGAGGGTAATGCGAGATGGCTTAGAAAAAGATATTCCTATTAATGAAGTGAGAGTTAATGATCTAATTTTAGTGCGTCCTGGTGAAAAAATTCCTGTTGATGGTGAAGTAATTGATGGTTCTTCTACCGTAGATGAGGCAATGGTAACGGGTGAAAGTGTAGCTGTGAAAAAACAACCAGGAGATGAAGTAATTGGGGCAACAATTAATAAAACTGGTAGTTTTAAGTTTAAAGCCACACGGGTTGGTAAGGATACTTTTTTGGCGCAAATTGTCAAATTAGTCCAAGAAGCACAAGGTTCAAAAGCACCAATTCAAAGATTAGCAGATCAGGTAACTGGGTGGTTTGTGCCGGCGGTAATTGTCATAGCAATTCTTACTTTTATCATTTGGTTTAGTATTACAGCTAATTTCACTTTAGCAATGATGACAATGGTAGGAGTTTTAATTATTGCTTGTCCCTGTGCTTTAGGTTTAGCTACTCCTACTTCTGTGATGGTAGGAACTGGGAAAGGTGCAGAAAATGGCATTTTAATTAAAAGTGCTGAAAGTTTAGAATTAGCACACAAAATAAATACTATTGTTCTCGATAAAACTGGGACTTTAACTCAAGGTAAACCCACAGTTACAGACTTTGTAACTATTAAAGGTACAGCGAATGGAAATGAACTTCAATTATTAAAATTAGCTGCCAGTGTAGAACACAAGTCTGAACATCCTTTAGCGGAAGCAGTGGTGAAATATACGATCAATCAAGCTGTGAGTTTAGCTGATGTCAAGAATTTTTTAGGTATTGTTGGTAGCGGTGTTCAAGGAATTGTATATGATCAATTGGTACAAGTTGGTACACAACGCTGGTTCAGAGAATTAGGGATTGATACAGATGTTTTAGAACCACATCAAACAAGTTGGGAAAGTGAAGGCAAAACAGTAATTTGGTTAGCAGTAAATGGTAATTTAGAAGCAATTATGGCTATTACTGATGCCCTCAAACCTTCATCATTAACAACAGTGAAAGCATTGCAAAAATTAGGTTTAGAAGTGGTAATGTTAACAGGTGATAATCAACAAACTGCCCAAACTATTGCTAATCAAGTTGGTATTACCCAAGTTTTTGCCCAAGTACGTCCAGACCAAAAAGCCGCGATGATTAAATCATTGCAACAAAAAAAAGTAGGAAATAAATTTAAGATTGTGGCTATGGTAGGAGATGGAATTAATGATGCACCAGCATTAGCACAAGCAGATGTAGGAATTGCTATTGGTACAGGAACAGATATAGCGATCGCTGCTAGTGATATTACTTTAATTTCTGGAGATTTACAAGCCATAGTTACAGCTATTCAACTCAGTCGGGCTACTATCAACAATATTCGCCAAAATCTATTTTTTGCCTTTATTTATAATATCATTGGTATTCCCATTGCTGCGGGTATTCTCTATCCTTTCTTTGGTTGGTTACTTAACCCGATTATTGCCGGTGCAGCAATGGCATTTTCTTCGGTTTCTGTAGTTAGCAACGCTTTAAGATTGCGTAACTTTAAAAAAATTGACAATGGATAATTGACAATTGACAATTAATTCCTGTCTGTACTGAAAATAACTGTTTTTTTTAGTAGCTGGGTTTTGGTGGGCAATGCCCACCCTACATTACTGCACATTTTTTATCATTTATGATTCCTTTAGGTAGGAAGTAGCAGTTTTCTTTAATTATCAATTGTCAATTGTCAATTAATTCCTGACTGTACCGAAAATAATTGTTTTTTTAGTATCTGGTTTTTGGTGGGCAATGCCCACCCTACATTACTGCACATTTTTTATTATTTATGATTCCTTTAAGGTAGGAAGTAGCAGTTTTCTTTAATTATCAATTGTCAATTGTCAATTGTCAATTAATTCCTGAGTGTACCGAAAATAACGGTTTTTCTGAGTTGTTCATGATAGGTATAGATCAACTGCTTCACTACAAGTGAAACCTCTAAAAATGAACACAAATATAGATAATTTTAACTCAGTTCGTCAACCTAAAATTTTCAATCAATCAACCAGTTTTGTTGAAGGTTGGTATTGGGTATTACCTTCTCAATTGTTGCGAGTTGGTGAAGTTAAAGCTGTAACTATTTTTGGTAAAGATTTAGTAGTATATCGTGGTAAAGATAAACGTGCAGTTATCTTAGATGCTTATTGTCCTCACATGGGTACAAGTTTAGCTGAAGGTAAAATTGAGGGTAATGAATTACGCTGTGTTTTACATCGGTGAAATTTGATGCAGAAGGTATTTGTGTTGATGTTCCTAATTTAGATGACCCCGTAGCCCTCAAAGCTAAAACTTGGCCAGCAGCAGAACAATATGGAATGATTTGGGTTTGGACTGGGGAAACTCCTCAACAACCATTACCTTTTGTTTTAGATTGGGAAAATCAAGAATTTGATTTTTCTCTGGGTTCGCAATTTAGTATGGATTGTCATCCCAATGTGTTACTTCTTCAGAGTATTGATACTCAACAAATTAATATAGTTA
>JANMGZ010000559.1:0-5530 GCA_031374905.1 Dolichospermum sp. OTE_70_metabat_362_sub | reverse complement strand
GTAATAGCTAGATCGGTCTTCACATCTTTAAAATGTAGTATTATTGCCCAATGCTGGCTAACTGTCCTTGACACTCTTATATTAAAAATACAACCATAAGTTTTTTTAATCAGCCGTTGGAAAAAATAGTCCATTCTCAATAAGCTGGGGGTAATTCTCAAAGTTATTGAGAATGTTGTCAATAATTTCACGAAGTTTGAACTTTCCAGCAATTGATTATTGACATAGTTCGAGTTTGTGCTATATTGGAGTTAGACTTGGACGATATTGTTGTGTAAAGTCAAAATCATCATCATTTTGATTTACCACCATCAGCGCAAAGACATAAATAAAACCGCAAATATATTTTGGATAGGAATTATCAACTTTGAATTAAACTGTTAAGAAAGCACAGTCAAAGTGGTGATATGGCAATTCAGTCAACAGCAGGAATTTTATTTCAAACTGCTTATGAAAGTCGTTACACTTGGGATGAAAACTTTCCTGGTTATGCTGCCGATGTGCAACTACTACAGGAAGGTGAAATTTACACTGGTAAAATTCAGGTTAACCGTAACTTAAATGTAGAAATTACAGGAGTTACAGATAAGGAAATAGAAGCAGGAATTGATATTCATTTACAGGAAATAGTTACCCGCTGTCAAAGAGCCAATTTTCACAGTTCTTACGGTCAACATGAGTTTATTTTGGGTGAAACAGCCCAAAAAGATGCAGTCACGGTTTTTGTTAAAAGTGAAAATACTGATTCTCACTATCAAATCTGTCACCAAAAAATATATCAAGAAATTCGGGTCATGAGTCGGATGGCTTTGGAGATTAATTCTGGGGAATTCCTAGATACAGACTCCGGTTATATCCCTTCTGCTTATGATGTGGTTTTTCGTAATTCGCAAACAGGTGATGTTAATAGCATTCTCAAATTTACGGATACATATCAAAAATTTGGTAATTATTACATTTTGACAAAGCAGGTAGTGGCAGAATATGAAAATGGAAAAACTGCAACTCCTCAATCAATTACTGAGTTTGTTTATTCTCATATAAAGCTGCTGGAATAGCGAAGAGGCAGGGAGCAGGCAGCAGGGGGAGAATATTTTTCTTCCCAATGACCAATCACCAATGACCAATCACCAATGACCAATCACCAATGACCAATCACCAATGACCAATCACCAAATACCAATCACCAATGACCAATCACCAATTATCCATTCCCAGCCTACACTAGATAATTAGCAACTTGAATAATTACCAATTTATTTACTGAGCAGGTGTGAAAGCATGGAACTAACGCTAGAAAATGTAGAAACCGTATTAGACGAGCTACGCCCTTATCTCATCTCTGATGGTGGTAACGTGGAAATTGCCGAATTGGATGGACCAATTGTTAAACTCCGATTACAGGGTGCTTGTGGTTCTTGTCCTAGTTCAACTATGACTCTGAAAATGGGTATTGAACGCCGTCTTAAGGAAATGATTCCTGAAATCTCTGAAGTAGAACAAGTTCTCTAAATTACAGGTACTGGGTAATGGGTGATAGGTAATTGGTAATTGGTAATTGGTAATTGGTAAGATATTCCTATTCCCTGTTTCCCGTTCCCCGTTCCCTATTTTCCGTTACCTACTCTTTTATATATTTTATGTCTCATCCTTTGCACGTTGCGTTTATCTGGCATCAACATCAACCGTTGTACAAGTCTCCTGAAAATGGTAGTTCTTTGGTGACTAGTCAGCAGTATCGCTTGCCTTGGGTACGTTTGCATGGAACTAAGGATTATTTGGATTTAGTATTATTGTTAGAGAAGTATCCTAAGTTGCACCAAACGGTGAATTTAGTTCCTTCGTTAATATTGCAAATAGAAGATTATGTTGCAGGTACGGCTTTTGACCCTTATTTAACTGCTAGTTTGACTCCGGCAGAAAAGTTGACTCGTGAACAACAGGAGTTTATTGTTCAACATTTCTTTGATGCTAACCATCATACCTTGATTGATCCTCATCCTCGTTATGCCGAATTATATTACCAAAGACAGGAACAAGGACAAAGTTGGTGTTTAGCAAATTGGCAGTTGTCAGATTATGGAGATTTACTAGCTTGGCATAATTTAGCTTGGATTGATCCTTTGTTTTGGCATGACCCGGAAATTGCTGCTTGGTTAGAACAAGAACGTAATTTTAGTTTAGGCGATCGCCAGCGCATTTATTCCAAACAACGGCAAATTCTCAGTCAGATTATTCCCCAACATCGGAAAATGCAGAAAAGTGGACAACTAGAAGTTACCACCACACCCTACACTCACCCGATTTTACCCCTCTTAGCTGATACTAACGCCGGACGGGTTGCTGTGCCACAGATGACATTACCTAAACAGCGATTTCAGTGGGTAGAAGATATTCCTCGCCATTTACAAAAATCCTGGGATTTATATATAGATAGGTTTGGACAAGATCCCAGAGGTTTATGGCCTTCGGAACAGTCCGTTAGTCCAGAAATTTTACCGTATATTATTAAACAAGGTTTTAAATGGATTTGTTCAGATGAAGCGGTTTTAGGTTGGTCATTAAAACACTTCTTTCATCGAGACGCTGCGGGAAATGTCCAAGAACCAGAATTGCTGTATCGTCCCTATCGTCTGCAAACTCCAGCCGGTGAAGTAAATATTGTTTTCCGTGATCATAGACTATCAGATTTAATTGGCTTTACCTACGGGGCAATGCCAGCAAAAAAAGCCGCAGCGGATTTAGTCGGACATTTGCAAGCTATCGCAAAACAACAAAAAGAAAGTAACGATGATCAACCTTGGTTAGTGACAATTGCCTTAGATGGTGAAAATTGTTGGGAATATTATCCCCAAGATGGTAAAGAATTCCTAGAAACATTATATGAAAGTTTGAGTAATCAACCCCAGATCAAACTTGTTACCGTTTCCGAATTTATTGACGAATTCCCCTCCACCGCAACTATTCCCGCTGCACAACTCCATAGCGGTTCTTGGGTAGATGGTAATTTTACCACATGGATCGGAGATCCCGTCAAAAACCGCGCTTGGGACTATCTCACCGCAGCCAGACAAGTCTTAGCAAATCACCCCGAAGCCACCGAAGAAAACAACCCAGCAGCCTGGGAAGCCTTATATGCGGCTGAAGGTTCAGACTGGTTTTGGTGGTTCGGTGAAGGGCATTCTTCTAATCAAGATGCCATTTTTGACCAATTATTTCGGGAACATCTCTATGGCATTTACAAAGCCTTAAATGAACCCATACCTCCATATCTGAACACTCCGCTAGAAATTCATGAAGCCCGTTCAGACCATAAACCACAGGGCTTTATTCATCCTGTCATAGATGGTAAAGGTGATGAACAAGATTGGGATAAAGCTGGACGGATTGAAGTTGGTGGTGCAAGGGGAACTATGCACAATAGCAGCACTATCCAACGTTTATGGTATGGGGTAGACCATTTGAATTTTTATGTGCGAGTAGATTTTAAAACTGGCGCTGTTCCTGGTAAGGACATACCTCCAGATTTGCACCTATTCTGGTATTACCCAGATAGAACAATGGTCAATAGTTCTATTCCTCTAGCCGAAGTACCGGACAGCGCACCTTTGAATTATCTATTTCACCATCATTTAGAAGTTAATTTACTCAGTCAATCTGTGCAGTTTCGAGCAGCAGGAGATGATCATTTATGGTATCCTCGTGCTACTCGCGCTCAAGTTGCGTTAGGTTCTTGTTTGGAAATAGCAGTACCTTGGGCTGATTTACAAGTCCCTCCTGATTATCCTCTGCGCTTGATTTTGGTGTCTTCTGATGATGGTTGTTTTTCTGGTTATGTGCCGGAAAATGGTTTGATTCCTATTGATGTTCCTTAGTTTTGATGATTCCCGATTTTTATCGGGATTTTTGATTTTTGTTTCGCGCAGAAGTACAAAGGCGCAAAGGAAGAAATACATTACAGCTATTTTCGGGTAAATGAACTATATTTTTTTGTCTCACGCAGAGGCGCAGAGGCGCAGAGAGGTATTAAGAGCGAGGAAGTCCCAATACTCGCCATTTTTCCCGACTGAGAAAAAAGCCAATACCATTTTTATTAGTACAAGTTAAACCTGTTTTTTGGGAAACACACTTAAATCCACCATTGTTCCAACTTTGTCCATAAGCCAAAACAGTTTTATTTTTATCAGCAATCGTATCACTAATACACAAAATTTCTGGTCTAGCATCAGCAGCTAACAAAAAACCTCTTCCCCAATCAAACTCGCAATATCCAGGATAAGGTTGTGGAGGTTTGGGTTTTAGTGAAGTATTGATTTCACAGCGCAAACTATTTATTTCTCCTTCACTTAGCTCACAAAATATATTACCACTGGGAGATTGAAACCCTTTTGGTGCAGCAATACTTACCTGTGGCAATATGGTTACTATGCTGGTAATTACAAAGATAATTGGTTTTATCAATTGTTTATACATAATTTAATAGTGTCCGTAATGATAATTAAAAGTATATTCTCAGGGTAATGGATTTATGCCTCTAAATACCTATGTTTTTAAATTACGTTTCCACTAATTCAACGTTACTAAATTTAACATTGTGGGAGTGTAGTTAGGCTATGAAAGTACGGATTTTTATTTTTCCGGTTGTACGCAAAAATAATAATTAAAGCCTCTCGGATTGAAATTTTTCTCTATCGAGCGTAGATAAATCTGACTAGCTGGACACCGATCCAGCCCAAAAGAGAATATACTATGATTGCAATTAGGATATTCATATCAAAAATGTTTGCTCCACCACCAGAAATAGGACTAATAAATTTTGAGGTAATTCACAACATTAGTCACACCCATCAAGCCTTGGCTTTTGCAATCAATCACATCCCTGAGACTTTCTAAATCAAAATCGTCAATTTGCCACTTTTTTGATCAAAATTTTCTGTTATGGGTTGGAATCTGTTGAATTGCGATCGCCAGCAACACCTGTTTTAGGAGATGCCTGGGGCTTGGGACTGGTGGGAGTTTCTGCGCTAGGAGTTGATTTTGGAGCCTGGACAGCCGGTGCTGGGGGAGCTATGTTAACCGTCGTATTCTGTGGAGCCGCAGCAGGCTGTGGGTTCTTAGGTGCTTGTGATTGAGGAACATTAACTTTAACGTTAACGTTAGGCGCACTTTGTTGAGGAGCCGGAACCATAACGGGAACACGCTCAATAGTATTTGTTTTTTCGATGATAGTTGTCTGTTTAGGTGGCTGTTGAGAAGCCGCAGGAGTAGGTACAACAATTACCGGAGTGTTAACTACTGGCTGTGGTCGTCCCCAGAAGAAATAAGCAAGTCCGACGATTCCTAACAAAGCGGTGATAAAGATACCAGTGATTAAGCCACCAGCGGTATTATTTTCATTGCGAACTTCTTGCATTTCTTGCTGAACGCGGTTTTTAGAGATGTTGCCATCGACGTTACCATCAACATAACCATCACCGTAGGACTGTGACTTTTCTTTGTTGATATTATCTTCACTGTTATTAGGATTGCG
>JANMGZ010000521.1:0-11474 GCA_031374905.1 Dolichospermum sp. OTE_70_metabat_362_sub | reverse complement strand
ATTGCTAGAGGTGTTAACTGAATTTCAAATTCAATATTATCTGATTGTGGTAGATCAGAGTCCGAGTTTGAGTTTTGCATCATGCCAATTAATAGTTTCTCCGCTCTCTCCTTGAGCTATACTTTCTT
Organism: Dolichospermum sp. OTE_70_metabat_362_sub; assembly: GCA_031374905.1. Classification (GTDB taxonomy): domain Bacteria; phylum Cyanobacteriota; class Cyanobacteriia; order Cyanobacteriales; family Nostocaceae; genus Dolichospermum. The sequence continues at coordinate 11,346 of JANMGZ010000521.1, read as the reverse complement.
GTAGTTGCTGGGTAAATTCTTTATCAGATAAAATTGCCAGAGTTTCTAGCAAAGATTCATACTGCTCAAAACTAATTGCTGCTATTACTGGTTTACCATGTTTGGTAATAATTATTGGTTCTTCTTTTATATCATCTGGTAAATCTAAAAGTTGCTCTTGTGCTTCTGTAATCGTTAGGTATTTTAACATATTCTGGTTGATAAATAATAATTAAATATCATTATATCACTTGTTTAAGAAACCAACCTAAAGTCAGTCCAATTTTATAGAAAAATGTACTTACACTCTGACACAATTATTAGATGAGAATTATCAGCCTTAAATACATCAATAATAAAACGTATTTAGATAGGTAACTGACCTAAACCACTCTACAAACTACTTTTGCACCTTGGGGTGCTAGTTGGATAGCGATCGCTCTGCCAATTCCCCGTGATGCACCTGTGACAATTGCAACCTGATCTTTTAATAAACTCATCTCATTTTCCTCAATTTTGTGGAGATACCGCGCTAATTATCTTATAATTTTAAGTTAGACGGAGGTGAAAAATTTATTGAGTTCAAAAATTCGCTTTCATTGAGATGAACTATATGAAAAGGTAAAAATATGAGAATTACTACTAATTTAAAAAAACTCTATGAAACTGATGATAGTTTATGGTTAGAAGAAACTATTGAATTATTAAAACAAAAACAGTTTAATCAACTTGATGTAGAAAACTTAATTGAGGAATTGACAAGTTTGGGAAAAAGAGATTTAGCTAAAGCCAAAAGTCTTTTAAGGCAAATTATTATTCATTTATTGTTACTTCAATATTGGCAGGTAGAATATGAGAGAAACTATCGTCATTGGCTTGGAGAAGTTAAAACTTTTAGATATGATTTGAATAATCATTTGACTACGAATTTAAGGAATAAGTTAGAGGATGATTTAGAAAATATTTATGAAAGTGCGGTTGATTTTGTGAAAATTAAAACCGATTTCACTGTTTTTCTTGAAAAGTGTCCTTATAATCTGGCACAGTTATTAGATGACAATTATTTACCTTAAATATATCAGTCTTATCTGATTCTTGTGAAATAAAAGTATTACCAAGAGTCATTTATAACCTTTTCAACCATTTTTCTAAAGATAAATTAACTAATTGTTCTAAAGATTCATAGGTTTCAAATTTGTATATCTTAAGCTTATCTAAACCCATCATAGTCATAAGCTGAGTTACGTCAATTTCCAACAACTTTATTTCTTCATAGGTTAAAAGTTCAGAATTATCTAGCTTTTTAGTTATTTTATCTCTGTCTTGATGAAACTGACGTATATATCTATAAATCTTACTATAATTTTCTATTTTATCTCTACTTGCTAATTCATTTATAATTTCTATCCTTCTAGCCATAGTCTTTTTATATAATGTTAATTTAGATCCAATACCACTAATGACATAACCCTCCAATAAAGCCTTTCCTTCCCAATCTGTCCAAATTCTTGCTCTACCAATGCGTTCACTGGTATTATTTTTCAATCCCAGCCATAAAAATAAGAAAGGAACACCTTTACTATCAAAATAAATTTCAGCACAAAATTTACTATTTTTGCTGTTACTATTTCCATATTTGAAACTAGCAGGAGAAGATATTTCTTCCATCCGTTTATCGAAACTGAGAATCTTTTTACGAATATTGAATATACCTTCTTTATCTTCAGGAGAACAGTTAGCCAGTTTATTAATTAATCCTCTGGAAGGTGAGGGTATATCTTCATTACTATTTTTCTCATGATAAGGAAGCTCTATTTTTATAAATTTCTGATTATCTAAATCCTTTAACTCCAACAAATAGCTAATATCATCCGTTAAAACAGCGAATTCAAAAAACAGAATAGATAAATGATTATAAATTCTATCTGTAAAATTATCTCGATGAAAATTAGGTGTAATTGCTATTAGTTCTATTGGCTGCTGATAGTCAACCTCATCTAGAAAAGATTTTTCTTCCTGTAGCGCGTGATAATATCGAGTTAGCTGCTGAACAATATATCTATCTTCAACATTTTTCAATTCCAGCACTACTAACTGCTGATTTTTCCCTAAGGCTAAAATATCACAATATTGCCCATTCACAAAATATTGACGCTTCAGGGGAGTTAATCCGAATAGTTGGTTTAAATTAGCCCAGACAAAATCTTCTAAATCAGCCTCAGTTGCAAATTCCCAACCTATACCAGTTGGCTTTAAATTTACCAAATCCATTTTTTAAATCTGACTGTAGTAACTTCCTAATTTAAGTATTCCCAAAATCAGATACTAATTTATCATCATTGCCGATTTATTTATGAAAATCTCTCTTTGTTCTCACGCAGAGACAACAAGGTAAATAATCCACTATCTCTGATATTCTTGGTAAATGAAAATCTGTATTCCCGATTTCGGTTGATTATTTTTTTTAATTCTAATTAGCCGATTAGCAACATCTGGATTTTCACTCAAACAACTATGCAATATTTGAGCTTGTCGTAAATAATCTCGATCATCTTTACAGATAATAATGCCAGTATGAGAAATTCCTGTGCGATGAAGTGCAATAAAATCATCTCGATTTAGTGTAACTAAAACTCGTTTCTCCTGAGTCGCAAACGCCAAAACTTCATCATTTGGTATTCCTGGATTTGCTTGTCCTGCTTCATAAGAAGTAAGCACATCATATTTTATCAGCCGTAATTGTCGAACAATTTCTAGAGGAAAGTTTTCATCAGAATACAATCTCACCATCAATCATCCTCATTTTGAGCAGTGATAGCGAGATCAATTTCTGAACGATGTTGTTCGTAATAATCCCAAACTGTTATCAAGTCTTCATGTGTCAAGCTAGGATAATTTTGCAACAATTCCGTATCATTTGCGCCCTGCTGCCGAAATGAAACCAACGTCCATACAGGAATGCGTGTATTCCTAATTCGAGGATGACCACCACAAATTCCCGATGTTTGCTGCACAGCATTGAGTTTAAGACGACTTTCTAACATCTTCCTTTCTTCTGGGGAAAGTGCCTCAATTACTTGCACAAGGGAATCAACCAATCGCTGATTCATAGCCTACTTTTTAATAAGAGAAATATTGTTAATTATAACGGTTGGTGTTTTTGTGAAGTTAAATCGGCGGTTAGAAACCGCATCTAAACAGGCAAAACCCACCTGCGTGGGTTTCAAACTCTTAATTTTTATTGAGTCCGCGCAGGCGGACTTTGTTTGTGTAGACGCAAATTCTATTCGCCTAACTATTGTGATTAGTTGGTTCAGCTTTAGCAACTACAGAATTAGGAAGAGGTGGGGGTGTAGGGATTTTCGATTCTAGATGGGTTTTACTATTAGTTTGATTCAAAAGAATCATAGACAACAAACCATCTGCTAAACCGTTATTACTACCATTATTACCACCAACAATGATATCAGGAATAATGCGGACATTGCGATCGCCCACAATTTGCATTAACTGCATAGCTGTGTAACCCTGTAAACCCAATGCTTGTACCCCTGTCCGGTAGGTTTCCGCTTTGGCGTTACCTGTAGCTCGGATACCGTCTGCTTCCGCTATGGATTTGAGTTTTGTGGCTTCTGCTTCCCCATTGGCTTCCTTAATTGCCGCTTGGGATTTGAGTTCGGCAATTTGCACACTTTGCTCAGATTTGACCATTTCTTGCTGAATATTTGCCAATGCCGTTTCCCGTACCAGTTGTTGGCGTTGGGTTTGCGCCATTTGCTGCACTTCATAAGTTTTGCGTTCTTCTTCGGCAATTTTCCGGTCTGTCTGTGTCTGCATTAAAGCCGCAGGTGGTTGAATATCACCAATTAATGTATCAATTGCTTGCACATCATAGGCACGCAAAGCGATTTTAATATACTCAGCAGCTTCAGTTTGGCGTTCACTCCTCGCTGTCAAAAAGTCGAGAACTGTGCAGTTTTGAGCAGAGTTGCGGAAATAATTACCAATGGTCGGTTCAAGAACATGATCTACTAAATTTTGCATTGCACCGACGCGAGAAATTACCTTTGGTGCATCTAAAGCCCCGACATGAATAATTTGCGCTACTTCCAAATCAAACGCGAAACCATCACGCGATCGCACGGTTAAAGATTCTAGTTTCTCATCATAGCTATGTCTCTCGGTGCGTCCTGACCAATTTAAAACTATATTCGTCGTTGGTACTAACTCAATTTTCATAATTCGGGAGTTAGTGGGGTGTTTACCAGGATACAGAGGTTCTACCCAAACGCCCTTATGTCCTTGATGCACCAAGTTACCATGAGTGAAAGCCGCACCGCTGATATCTTCTTGCTCTTTACCGACGAAAGAAATGACCACACCCACATAACCAATCGGTATTTCTGTCATGGGGACTTGTTCTACCTGCACAAACCAGGGATTTAAGTTCCAAGAACCAGATAGTAAAATCTGTTCTTGCAAACCTCTTTTACCACCACCATTAATAAATTTTTGACCATTTTGAAAATTATCGTGTCCTTCAATTACAGCCCCAGCAATTTCACCAGGGGAAATTGGTAACCCGTCCAAAGTGGTAACAATACCGACTTTATCAGATTTAACACTATATACATTTAATTGTTCTGCACTCATGCCATGAGCCGAGGCATTAGCGGCCGTAATTACTTTGAAAAGTGCTGTATTAATCCGGTAACTACCAGCGGTGAGAAAGCCCATTTGTCGGCCTTTTTCCCCACCTTTCGTCAAGAATTTGCGAGCATCTTGAAAATTATCACATTCGACAATTTTGCCCAAAATCCGTTCTGGGGGGTTCTGTGCGCCATCTGCGGCGACAATCATGGCTATTTGACCTTGGGGGACAACAATAACAGCTTCTTTTTTAACTGAATATTGCCAAGGCCAATGACCCCAATGCCAACCAGGTGCAAGGGTATCTGCTTGCAAACCCGCTTCACCATTGAGGGCGATTAATCTCCCAGGAGGTAGTCCTTTACCGGACAGGGTGAATTTTTTGACAACAATGCCAACTTCCCGTTCACCGATAACTACCAGTCCCCCAAATAAGAAACAACCACCAATAATAATGGCAGGAATAATGATCAAAGACTCAATTCCCATTGCTTGATAGGGGATTTGACGAGTCACAGACTGGGTAACTATGGGTTGAGTTTGATTATAGGGAATTGATACGGAAGTTAATTCTTTTGCTGTCAGTGTTTTTATAGGAGTGGCATTGGCAGCATTTATACCACCAGCTAAGGCTAAGGCTGCAAACGCAGATGTAGCCAAGTTGACAAATTTATTTTGCTTACTTTTATCAAGAGAAAATGGAAAGCTTTTCATATATCTGCCTCTTTGGGCAATTAATTATTCAAGGTATCACTTCATCAGGATGGAATGATTTTTCTTAAACTTAATGTAACTTTTTAACCCAATGTTAGCACCCCTGCGGGAAAATCTGCTACTAGTCGCTTACTTTGTAGCCAACGTACACCTAAAAGAATATCTTGCAGTTCATTTCCACCCAACACTGGAATTATCAACTCTTCTTCATCTAAAAATACAGTCCCTTGATAAAGATTAAACTGAGCTTCTCCATATGCTGTCTGCATATCAACTTTTCTGGTTTTCCTGTAACCATTCTAAAGTTATAGCATCCTGATTATCAATTGCTAACCAACCAGTAAAACCTGTATCTAGTAATGCTTGTACTGGAATAATTTCACCATTAGCAGTAACTAAACCAATTTCAAAAATGAGTTCTCCCCTACTATTAAAATCTCCTAAAATCATATTTTACCACAGTTGCCAATTTCATTAATTCTCATCATTAAACGCATAGTAGTCCCAAATTTTTCACGCGCTTTCTGTCTGGCAATTGTTTCATCTGGATCAATTACATAATTACCACTTGCTGGTTCAATAACTATAAACCAATCATAATGATCCTGGATTAATTCAGGTTGAACTTTATTAAATATGACCCGACAACGCTCATAAAATAAGCTGTCTTCAGCATTCTGTTTTGTTTTTTCCTCATGGGAAATTTGCTTTTCTGGAAATACTCTTCCTCGACGTGGTTGGTAATGAGAAGATAATTGTGTCATGTTTGAAATATCCATAATCCACTCTACTTAATATTATATTAAAACTTGCTCTACATCTCTATATATTTGTAACACATATATAGCAATCCTATTTGATTTGTGATAGCGTAGCGTGCCGTAGGTATACATTATAAGAGTCAGATTCCTGATTTTTTTAAGAAGTCGGATATTTTATGGCTTAAGTTTTGTTAAAAACTATTACAATATATTTCTTAATTTTAATTCAATGCTATAGTTTCATACTGAATATTAACAATAAAATTATAGTTTTTGGTAATTCAATATGATTAACAATAAAATTAAACCTAGACAAGCATTAAGCAAAGCATTTCTGAGAATTAAACCAATCAGAAACGACTTTGAGATGTTTAAAAGGAATCTGATGACACTACTTAATCAAATTGATGAAAATGAAAGAGAGGAATTTCATAAAAATATTCTTACTGATTTTTTGAAAAAGACTTATTACGGTGCTGATTACTTGATCAATATTAAAGCAAGTAATGACCTAGTAATTTATAATGGAAAAGATACGAAAAGCAGTGTTGGTGTAATTTTAGAAGCTAAAAAGGTAAATAATAATGAAATGCTCAAGGTTGATAATTTAAATACTAAAGCCTTACAACAATTAGTTTTATACTTTTTACGAGAACGGATTACAAATAACAATCCAGAAATTAAATATTTAATTGCTACTAATATTTATGAATGGTTCATTTTTGATGCAGCAGTTTTTGACAATTTTTTTGCTCAGAATAAACAAGTAGTCAAGCAATTTACTGATTTTGAAGAAAAACGTTTATCTAATTCTCACACAGACTTTTTTTATAAAGAAATTGCTCAAACTGCAATAGATGAAATTCAAAATCAATTAGTTTTTACACATTTTGATATTAGAGATTATGAAGAGTATTTAATTAATCAAAATCCTGAAAATGATCAAAAACTGATTCCTTTATTTAAGCTTTTTTCACCACAGCATTTATTAAAGTTACCTACTGTTAATGATAGCAATAGTTTAAATAAAAACTTTTATAGTGAATTACTACACATTCTTGGTTTAACGGAAATTAAAGAAGGGAGTAAAAAATTAATTCAGCGTAAACCAATTAATGAAAGGGAACAGGGTTCATTAATTGAAAATACTATCACTCGGTTGCAAGAATTACGCAAGATTGATAGATTAGAAAATTCCGAACAATTTGGAGAAAATAGCGAAGAGAGACTTTTTAACGTTAGTTTAGAATTAGCTATTACTTGGATTAATCGCATTCTCTTTTTGAAACTATTAGAATCGCAATTAATTAACTATCATCAAGGTGATAAATCTTTTGCATTTCTGAATTTAGCAAAAATTCAAGATTTTGGTAATCTCAACCGTTTATTTTTTGGTGTTTTATCTCATAAACCAGAAGCAAGAGACGAACATATAAAAAATCTTGTTGCTAATATTCCTTATTTGAATAGTTCTTTGTTTGAAGTATCAGAAATTGAACATAAAACAATAGTTATTAGTAATTTAATCAATGATGAAAAACTTTCTATTTTTAATAAAACAGTTCTTAAAGAGAATGGTAATATACGTACAGGAAAATTAAAAGCACTAGAATATATTTTTGCATTTCTTGATGCTTACGATTTTAGCAGTGAAGGTGCAGAAGAAATCCAAGAAGAAAATAAAACTTTAATTAATGCTTCTGTTTTAGGTTTGATTTTTGAGAAAATTAACGGTTATAAAGATGGTTCTTTCTTTACTCCTGGCTTTATTACTATGTATATGTGTCGGGAAACTATTCGCAGAGCAGTTTTACAGAAATTCAAGGAAATTAAAGGTTGGAACTGTGAAAATATTGACGAATTATATGATAAAATTACAGATAAAAAAGAAGCTAATCAGATTATTAATAGTTTGAAAATTTGTGATCCAGCCGTAGGTTCTGGACATTTTTTGGTTTCAGCTTTAAATGAAATTATTACTATTAAAAGTGATTTGAAAGTTTTACTTGATAGACAGGGAAAAACTTTAAGAGATTATGATATAAAAATTGAAAATGATGAGTTAATTATTACAGATGATGACGGAAAGTTTTTTACATATAATCCTAAAAATCCAGAAAGTAGACGGATACAAGAAACACTTTTTCATGAAAAACAGACAATTATTGAAAATTGTTTATTTGGTGTAGATATAAATCCTAATTCAGTAAAAATTTGTCGGTTACGTTTGTGGATTGAGCTTTTAAAGAATGCTTATTATAAAACCTCACCCCTAACCCCTCTCCTACCAAGAGAGGGGAATATAGGAGAATTGGAAACTTTACCAAATATTGATATTAATATTAAAATTGGAAATTCTTTAATCAGTCGTTTTCCTTTAAATTGGGATTTACGGACGATTTTGAAAAAAAGTGATTGGAATATTGAAAGTTATAGAAATGCTATAAAAACCTATCGCAACCCTGATAACAAAGATCAAAAACAGGAAATGGATCAGTTAATTAATAATATTAAGGCTAATATAAGTACAGAAATTAGTAGCAATGATCCGAATATAGAAAAGCGAAATCAAAAAGTTGCAGAACTTCGTCATTTACGAGATCAAAAGTCGTTATTTGCAGAAAGTAAAGCAGAAGCAACAAATCGTCAACAAAAGCAGGAAAAGTTACAAGAAGAAATTAATGAACTCAATGCTGAAATTAAAAAAAGTGGTAAATTTTATCAAAATGCTAATGCTTTTGAATGGCGGTTTGAATTTCCTGAAGTTTTGAATGATGAAGGTGATTTTATCGGTTTTGATGTAATTATTGGTAATCCTCCTTATGGAATCAGTATTAATAGAAAAAGTAATCCTGAATATACTAATATTTACTCTGAAATATTAATTGGTGAAATAGAAACTTATATAATATTTTATTATCGAGGTTTAAAGCTATTGCATAAAAAAGGAAGATTGGCATATATAACACCTGATAGTTGGGTAACAAATTCTTCTGCAAAAACTTTTAGAAGTTGGTTGCAGAGTAATTTTGATATTTTTGATGTGTTGGATTATTATAAGCCTTTTGCTGATGCTAAAGATACCAGATGTCATTCTTTGATTATTGAAGAATTAAAATCAATTCCATTGATAAATATTAAACAAGTTTTACCTGGTAGTCAAAATCTGATTTATAGAAATTACACAGCTACCCAAGATGAAATAAAGTCATTTTCAGAAAAAGAATGGAGATTATACCTGACAAATGATGAAAGAAATCTAGTGACCAAAATGGATGATATTTCCGAACCTCTGGAAAGAAACTATAATTTAAAGTATGGATTAAGAACAGGTAATAATCAAAAATATATTTCTGAAACACCAGGTATATATCCTGTGATTGCTGGTGCTGATATAGCAGATTTGTATGCAATTAAATGGAAACCTAAATATTTAAAAACTATAACAGGACTTTCCTCAACCTACTTTAATGAATATTTTTCTCCAGAAAAAATTATTATTCAAAGAATTAGAACAAATAGTTTAGATATGAATGCCAGGTGGCTAGAATGTGCCTATATAATAGGTGATTATATACCTATGGATTCCCTTAGTTATGTATATCAAAAAAACTCAGAACACGATATTAAGTTTTTGCTGAGTATCCTCAACTCAAAATTGATGAATAAGTATTATAGGTTTTGCTATACTGATGTTAATGTTAAACCAACATATCTAAGTCAATTACCAATACCTGATATTAGCATTGATCATCAACAACCATTTATCAGTCTTGTCAATCAAATCCTGGCTATCAAACAAGTTAATCCCAATGGGGATACAAGAACATTAGAACAAGAAATAGATCAACTTGTTTATCAACTTTATGGGTTAGATACAGAAAAGGAAATTCAAATTGTAGAAGGTAAGAAAAATTAAATAAAATACCAATAAAATAAGGGTAGGCAATTTGCCCACCTTCATTGATTTTAGATGCTCTATTCAATTTACACCAAACCACCAGCAGCTTGAAAACGAGCGCGTTTAAATGCCTGTGTTGCTGGGAATTGTCCTTTTAGGTCATCTACGCTAACTTGATTTAAGTCAGATTGTGCTGCGGTAAAAGCAGTATTAGCTTACTCGGTTGGAGCTAAAAAAATCGTCTTCTTGTCCGATTTTCAGATGGTGTTTTTCGCAACATAACTACTTCCGCTTCGCTACTTTCCCTAGCTACTCGAATTAGTAAAGCAGAAGATACCAAACTAGAAATCATGGAATTACCACCATAACTAAACATAGGTAGGGGTAGTCCTGTAGTTGGTAACGCACCTGTGGTTACACCAATATGTAATAATGATTGGCCAACCATGACAACTACTACACCAATTGCGACTAATTTAGATGTCAGATTTTTGGATTTGAGGGCGATAATTAATCCCAAAGTAGCAAATGTTGCTAACATTAATAAGATTAAGATACCGCCGATAAAGCCAAATTCTTCGGAAAAAATGGCGAATATAAAATCAGTATCTTGAATCGGCAAATAGAATAACTTTTGTTGAGAAAGTCCAAACCCAACGCCAGAAGTTTGACCTGAACCTACAGCTAATAAACTTTGTACTAACTGATAACCATCTCCTGTAGCATCATCCCAAGGATTCAGAAAGGACATAATGCGTTTGCGTTGATATTCTTTAATGCTAATACTGATTACTGCTAACATCACCCCACCAATGGCTGTTCCTCCCAGGTACTTATATGGTAATCCTGCTGCTAAGGCAATAAACCAAATTGTCATGCCGCAAAGTGCTGTGGTACTTAAGTTAGGTTGGGCGAGGATTCCTAATAAGACAAGACCGAAAACACCTAACCAAGATAAACGAATTCCCCAATTAAGTTTTTCCCATTGACCAAAAAGTGTCGCACTTTGTAAAACTAAAAAAGGTTTAATTAATTCTGATGGTTGGATAGGAATTGGGCCAATGGCTATCCACCTAGCAGCATCAAAGGCTTTTTTTCCTAATCCTGGTATTAAAGTGACGAAAATCAACATCAAGAAAAATATCAAAAACCAATGAGATACTCCCAAAATTTTCCGCAATGGCAGATTAACAATGATGTTGAAAATAATTAAGGAAGCTATAGCCCAAAGTATTTGACGTTTGAAATAATATAAACCGTCACCATGACGTTCATCTGCAACGGGGTAGGATGCGGAAAAGAGGATGATTAAGCCAAGAAACATCCACATTAATGTTAGCC
>JANMGZ010000508.1:0-2337 GCA_031374905.1 Dolichospermum sp. OTE_70_metabat_362_sub | reverse complement strand
AGGTGTAGAACCTGATTCTAGTTTCTATATTCAAAATGAACCAATTATGAGAAATAAAACCAGTTTAGATTTAACTCAAGATCCCCCACCTGATTTAGTCATAGAAGTTGATTATGCTAGTTCTTCTATTGATAAATTACCCATTTATTTAGCTTTAGGTGTTCCTGAAGTTTGGCGTTATGATGAAACTGTGATGCAAATTTATAGTTTATCTGAGGATAAATATATTCCTGGCAATGGTTCACCAACCTTTGCAAATTTACCTTTAAATACAGAAGTTCCTCAGTTTTTAGCTTCTAGTTTACAAGTGGGTGAAGTGTCAATGATTAAGAATTTTCGGAGTTGGTTAAAAACACAAATTTCCTGATTAAATTAAGAAGTCGGTGATCTGGGTATTATGTTTTTTAAGGTTGAGTTACTTATTGCTCGGTTTTTATTGCTCACAGGTGACAATAATATGATTTAATGGTAGAAAGGCAATTTCTCAATTAAACAGAATTTTGAATTTTTATGGATATTTCACCCAATCAATCATCAACTCAATTTTTAACCCTAGACGAATCTGCACAAGTTGACGCAGCTTTGTTATCTTCTCCTGAAAAGTTTTTAACTAGGTTGACTATTTCTTCTTTGCGAATTTTACAACATATTGCCAAAGAACATGATGTACCAATTGAGGAATTAACGACAAAGCAAATTATTACTTGGTTTGAAAGAGATGCGAAAGTTAGAAGAGAGAAAGGAATTGAGGAAGCGTTTTTGAAGTGGTAGTTATTCGACTTTTTTAATCTTGCAAATAAATTTTAAATTGATTCTAAAAAGTCGAGGATTTGGGGCTGGCAATATATGGTACGATTAATTGATTAAACCACACACAAAACATGGCTACAAAAATCCCCGTAACCGTTATCACAGGCTTCTTAGGAAGCGGTAAAACCAGCATTATCCGTCACCTTCTCCAAAACAACCAAGGACGACGCATAGCAGTATTAGTCAACGAATTTGGCGAACTGGGGATAGATGGTGAATTATTGAAATCCTGTCAAATTTGCCCCGAAGATGAAACAGAAGCAAATCCAGAAACCCAAAATAATAACAATATATTTGAACTGACAAATGGCTGTTTATGCTGCACTGTTCAAGAAGAATTTTACCCGACAATGCGGGAATTAATTAAACGCCGCGATAGTATAGACTATATTATCATTGAAACCTCTGGTTTAGCCTTACCAAAACCCTTAATTAAAGCCTTTCGTTGGCAAGAAATCCGCAATGCTGCTACTGTAGATGCAGTAATTACAGTTGTAGATTGTGCCGCAGTTGCAGCCGGAACATTTGCTAGTGATTTAGAAGCGATCGCAGCACAACGCCAAGAAGATGATAGTCTAGAACATGAAACACCATTACAAGAATTGTTTGAAGATCAACTTGCTTGTGCTGATTTAGTGATTTTGAATAAAACTGATTTAGTTGATAGTGAAACCCAAGCACAAGTCTTAGAACTAGTCAAAAAAGAATTACCTAGAGTTGTGAAAATTGTCTCTAGTGATTATGGTAAATTAGACCCATCTATCTTATTAGGATTCGCAGCCGCAGTTGAAGATAATTTAGATTCACGTCCTAGTCATCATGACACAGAAGAAGACCATGATCATGATGATGAAATTAACTCAACTCACGTGATTTTAGATCGAACATTTGACCCAGAAAAGCTACAAGCAAGATTAGAAAAACTAGCACAAGAACAAGAAATTTACCGAATTAAAGGTTTTGTGGCTGTTGAGAATAAACTCATGCGGTTAGTTATGCAAGGTGTAGGAAATAGATTTGATAAATTTTATGATCGTCCTTGGAAACTAGAAGAAGCAAAACAAACTAGTTTAGTTTTTATCGGTCGTAATTTACAATCTTCAGAAATAGAATCTCAATTAGTAGCTTTGTAATATGAATATCACAGATTTATTTAACGTTGCCAATCTTTTCGTTCTGCCTTTTTGGGCTTTGATGATTCTATTACCCAACTGGAAAGTTACTCGCAAGGTAATGGAATCTTATTTACCTTTTGTGGTTTTAGCTGCTGCATATTTGTATTTATTTGTTACCAGCATTACTCCAGAAAACGCCGCAGCTTTATCAAATCCCCAATTAGCAGATATTGCGAGATTTTTCGGTGATGAAAAAGCTGCTGCTACAGGTTGGATTCATTTTTTGGTAATGGATTTATTTGCAGGAAGATGGATTTATTGGGAAGGGCAAAAAACCGGAATTTGGACAATTCATTCTCTAGCTTTGTGTTTATTTGCAGGTCCTTTAGGTGTGCTTTCTCATATTTTCACC
>JANMGZ010000495.1:0-4662 GCA_031374905.1 Dolichospermum sp. OTE_70_metabat_362_sub | reverse complement strand
AAAAAAACCCTGAATAGTCTCAGGAGATATTAAAGGTTGAAGTTGCTCACTATCAAAAGGGAGAAGATGATTGTAAATAAAAAACTTTGGTTTTTTGGAATTAGTAATTGAATTGGTGCGCGTTACTAAAACAATTTGCTTATGATGATTTTTTACAAGATTTTTTAAAGGTTTATTTATTGTTTCAGTGATTTTGATTGGGTACTCAACTTCTGGTGATTCTTCCCAGTCATTGTGGAGGTTCAAAACGACGACGGAAGCACCAGCTTCTAAAAGATGTTCAACTAAATCAGCATAAAATAATCTTCCTAAAGATAGCTTTTGATTGGCTAAATCCTGGGGTTGAATTTTTACTAATATAATTTCTGGAGGTGGAGTTTTTGGCTGGTTCAATCTCAGGAATGTATCTTGAAGTTGTAATTCCAATTTCTGAACTACAGGAATTTGAGAGAAGATGAAATTGTAGAATACACTGCAACTGATTCCTAAGCTGAGAAATTTAATTTGCGAACTTTTGCTCCACAACATTTGATTACTTATTGACATCTGTATTCATTCAGAACCCCGGCTTCTCAGAAAAGTCGGGGTTCTAGTTTAATTTGTAAATCTTGCTAATAACTCTTCACGAGATAATTGCAAAAGCAAAGGAGTAAATTCTTCCCTAGTCATAGCAATTACTTGATCAATAATTGTGGCTAATTCTGAATCAAGTTCTCCAAAACGTACTTGTAGGATACTTTCAATCATAGCTCGACGTTCTCTTGCTAAACCTTCTTGTCTTCCTTGTTGTTCTCCTTCTTCTCGTTCTTGTTTTTTAATTTCTGCTAATTGTTGTTGATACATTTCTGATAATTTCATAATCAACTCCTGATCATCTTGATCAATATCGTGTTCTTTTTCTTGACGTGCAGATAAAACAGCAATTAGGTCATGTACTAATTGTATTATATTCGTCAGGAAAGGACTATTCTCTGATAGTGCCTCTAATTCTTCTACTGCTTGTCTTTGTATTTTTCCTCTACCTAATACCCTCAAAAACAGTGTTTCTGGTGTACTGGGTAGTTGATGAATGACAATAAGTACGGTTTTTAATGCTTTTCCTAAAAAATAAATTCCTTTTCCCCAATTTTCCTCATCTAAAGTAAAATTAAAACTTTCTAGAATGTCTGCTGATGCTGTAGGAGTAAAAATCCATAAATAGGGTAATTCTTCTTCATTTATTCGCGTATTATTGCGTTTAGTTTGTCGTTCTAGGTCTGCATGGATGTCAAATAATTTACCCATACAACTGCGAATTTCACTTTTACTGACAGCATTGCGGAATGGCTCAAATATAGTATAACTTGAATTTTTCGCCATTCTTCCTAGCAATCCTAGGGATTCTATACCGTCTGGAAATGGCGATGCAGGTGTAAATAATACGTCAATTTGTCTAACTTCTGAGGTAATATCTTTACTCATTTCTATTTGACCATAAGATATTAATAGTTCTGTGAGATATTGTTTGGCAAATTGGTCGTGGATAAAACGAGTCATTTAATTTTAATTTGATTTAAGGATGAAAAGATTAATTTAACATTTTGTTGATGAGCGATTACATCTTGAGAAATAGCCGATAGCGAATAATTCGATAGGGATGATTTTGAGACAAGCTGATTCCTAATTCTTTCCCTGTTTGGAAAAATTGCCAAGTTCCGGCTTTTGTTTCTACAGTTCCACTGATATCTGTAGAGTTATTTAGCTGAAATGGTGGTTCATTTTTTGAAGGACCAGAGAGAAACTGCACGTTGTTGTCTGTTATCTCCAATTTTAACCCAACTGTGCCACCTTCACCAGCACCACTGACAATTTTACCTGTTCCTGACCAAATTTGTTGAGCTAAAGCGGGTGAATTCAGTCCCCACAGTAAGGACGCTGTGAGGATGATATGCAGTTTTTGGATAGGGAATTTCATAATTGCTGTCTGAACAGGTGGAGAAATGATGTTCTCACACTTATCAGATTTGGGTTTTTAGATGGGTTCGTATGTTCGCACGTTTTTTTGCGGGAGTTCGCACATTTTTCTGCGGGGATACACATTGATTTTTTTGGTGGGTAAAAATACTATCGGTAGAAGGTTGATTTTAGAGAGAAATTGCTTTCTAAAACTAACAACTTAGTAATGCACAGTATTTTTGGAAAAAAAGCGTATGAAATTGTTAAAAACTCTTTTCTCTGTTGGAACTATTTTTGCTATATCTACATTAACAACGGTTGCTACAGCACAGGAATCAATAGCAAGGATAAGATTTACTTGGAACTTTTCCGAACCAGGTGGTGCAATATATATGAATATTTGTACTGATCCTGATTTCAATATAGATGCACAATCTGGAGGTTGCGCTGATATTAATGTTTTAAACTCAGTTGTTACCAATGTCAGAGGTGGAACAAAGTTAGTAACTGATAGATTAAAAACAGGAACTAGTTACAAAGCTTGCCTTATTGCTGACAATATATATCCACGTAGTAAATATGAACGTAAGGGGCGTTGGATTACCTGTAAAGTATTTACAGCACAAGACAAAGCAACAATTGGATTCTCTTATCAGGAGTTACAATTTGTTAGGGAAAAACCTTAATAACAAATCATTAATTAGTTCAGTGAGTGCTAGAAAACCTTTAGATGCATAGCGACTATCTTAAAAAAAGCGATCGCTCTTTCATAGAAGAATGATTTTGAGCGATCGCTTTTTTGCGAATAGGATGATTTTGGGCGATCGCTCTTTCATAATAGAATGATTTTGGGCGATCCTAGTATTCAGATCCCCGACTTCTTTAAGAAGTCGGGGATCTATCTCGCAGACTAATCATCTAGCAACAGTTTTTTGAAGCCAGTGCTATCAGGTAGGTTATGATCCGCCAAGAATTGTTGGTAAACTGACTTTTGCTCAATTTGCGTTTTAATATACCCTATTTTGGGTAGTGTTCCTGATCGTAATCCTGCATATTCTAAATAGCTAGAAAACTCCCATTCTCCAGGTTGCTGTACCAGTCCTGCTTTAACTGGATTGAGATGAATATAACGCGAGAGATTGATCAGATAATCAGTTTCTAAAATATGAATACTTTGAAACCTTCCTTGAAATAGTACGCCAGAACGATTAAAACGCTTATTAATTGCTTTTGTGTAGGCAAGAGAAAGAGATTTCATGGCATCAGATAGGGTTTCATCTCTTAAATAAACCAAAAAATGATAATGATTGGGCATTAAACAGTAAGCAACAATATCTACTGCATTGCTGATGAGATGTTCCCTTACCAATCGGAGAAAATAAATATAGTTCTCACGCTCAAAGAAAATTGCTTGACGATTATTTCCCCGATTATAAACATGATCAAAGTTCCCAATTTGTAGAGGAATCTGTCTTTGCGGCATAAGCGTTGAATATAAGATGTTATCTTTTAGTATTCCCTATTAAGGACTTGAGATCCCCGACTTCTCAAAGAAGTCGGGGATCTAGTTTCCCAAATCTATTTACAAAACATCTATCTTTGTTATACAATGAGAATACATTTGTAAAATATTGAGAACCTTATGACTCAGATTACAATTGAAGAAGCTACTAAAAATTTATATAAACTTCTAGAATAAGTCGCTAAAGGTGAGCAATTTGTTTTGATGAAAGAAGGCAAAGAAGTGGCTCGTATTCTTCCTCCTCAACAGGCAAATAAAGTATTTCCTAGTTTAAACTCTTTTAGAAAATCTATAGTTTTAAAAGGGAGTGCAATGAGTACCACGATTTTAGAAGAAAGAGAGAACGACAGATATTGATTTATTTAGATACTAGCGCCATTGTTCCTTATTATCTGCCTGAAAAATTAAGTGATTTTGTGGAACAATTATTACAAAAACAAGAAGATAAACCAATCATTAGTCAATTAGTTGAAGTGGAATTATTTTCTGCTTTATCTCGTAGGGTAAGAATGGGTGAAGTTTCCCAAAATGACGCTAGACGGATTACAGAATTGTTTGAAAATCACCTTAATGAAGGTTTATATCGTCCTGTTTTATTGGAAAATCAACATTACTGTTTAGCTAGAGATTGGATATCCAGATTTGATCTGCCTTTAAGAACTTTGGATGCTTTGCATTTAGCTGTATGTAGCATTAATAATGTTTCTCTGGTGACAGCAGATGATAAATTAGCTCAATCTGCTACTATTTTAGGGATAGATATTCTTTTATTAACTTCCAATTTTAATTTTAGTTAGATATGCGATTCCTGCGAAGCGCTTTACTATTTTGTTAATTAAAACTGAGGTTTGATATAAACATCCCATGTTTGCTTTAACTGTTCTGCATCTAATTCAGAGATATGACCAATTTTAGTCAACAATAAAAATTTTTCTAAGCAGTCTAGCCTGGATAAACGGATAGTTGACGGAACACGCAAACCACTAGCGGACCAATTAGCAAGCAGCACATCCGTTTGGGTACGAGGTGGAGCGGAAGTGACTACTGCTACTATGACATCATCACCATCTAGCCAAAGTACAAGGACTGGACGTTTTTTAGAACTTAGAGAACTCCACAAAAAACATGAACTGCTTGCAGCAGCGCTTCGCTATCCCATAGTAAGCGTGAAAATTTCCACAAACCATTTTCAATGTCATTCCCGC
>JANMGZ010000436.1:0-1528 GCA_031374905.1 Dolichospermum sp. OTE_70_metabat_362_sub | reverse complement strand
CCACCAATAGAACAAATAATTTGACTTGAAGGGTCAGGGGCAAAGTAAAAACCAGCACCACTAACTGCTTGTGTCACCCAACTATTAATTACTCCCGGTTGCACCACAGCCCGTTGATTGTCTAAATCAATGCTCAGGATTTGTCGCATTAAAGAAGTAACAATTAAAACGGAATCTTCCGTTGGTAAAGCACCACCAGATAAACCCGTTCCTGAACCTCTAGCAATAAAAGGAACGGAATATTGATTGCAAATTTTGACAATTTCTGATACTTGTTCTGTGGTACGGGGTAATACTGCAACAGGGGGACGTTGTTTATAGCTAGTTAAACCGTCACATTCATAAGTAAGGAGTTCTTCTTTGCGTTGAACTACACCTTTTTCACCGAGTACAGCGACAAATTTTTTGATAATGGGTTTCCAGTTAATTTGTTTTTTATCTTGAGTAAGCATGGAGTTTTTAATTGGTGGTAGATATTGACTGTATTTATTCAGATGTGAATACATACATGATTTCTAGTTTGTAATTTAGCGTTATTAATGGTAAGTATTGTAGGTTTTTTTTATCAAAATAACCTACAAACTATTACTTTTTAATACCTTTAATAAATTCTATTTTTGCATCAATAATAGAAGGCATTAAAACGCAATTCATCAATAAATCTATATCTCGCAATAATTCACTTTGATTAATTCGCTCGTTCATAGTTGTCATTTTTAAGATGATATAGAAACAATTGATGATTTTTCCAAAACCAAACTTCTGTAATATTAACCCGTTTGTATTTTTCTAGTTTATCAATACTGCCATTGGTAATATTAACCTCAATCGCTAAATCTGAATTTGCTTTTTTCTGGGAAAGTTTGCTCAAGTCAACCATGTTTTTCTAATACGTCAAGATAGCCTTTGATAGCACCTTTGATATTTTCAATTGCTTCATCTAAGTTTTTACCTTGACTGACACAACCAGGAAGTTCTGGTACTTCAGCAACGTAACCTAGATATTCTAAATTATAACAGGTTTCTGTAACAACACACCATGTAGTAATTAAAGGTTCATTGTATTTTTTTAAAGCTTGTTTTGCTGTTTCGTGGTAGGTGTCTTTTTGATCAATAAGTGCTAACCAAAATCCTGTATCAACGATGATCATATTTATCAGGTAATGTATTAGATAAAACTTCTTTATATGTGGTTGATAGATTTTCTTCTACAGCACAACAACCAATTAATCCAATTTCACCAAATTTTTCATAGATACTTTTTTGTTGATGATGATTTTCTCGTTGTGGATAACGTTTTTTGAGCAATTGAATAAAATCAAGTAGTAAGATTTGCGCTTCTTCTGGTAAGGTGTCAATATCTTTAGATATTTCTGCAATTTTTATTACCATGATTAACTCCTCAATTGAGTAAATTTTTTCGGTATGATTCTATTATAAACTACGCTCTGGGTGATACTTCTCAGATGAGGTGAATGTTCCGGTGGTGTATCTGTCATGCTTCTATATGTCTTCTCTTATTTACACG
>JANMGZ010000433.1:0-7454 GCA_031374905.1 Dolichospermum sp. OTE_70_metabat_362_sub | reverse complement strand
ATAAATGTCTGAGTATTTGGCAACATATCAGCTAATCTAGCGATTTCAGTGACGGAAGGTAACAAGAGATCACCACCACTCCCAATCAGTAAAACTGGTTGTGTTAGCTGTTGTAATTGTTTGTGATCAACTTGGAAATCTCGCAATAATGATAAGCGCCAATTGACAGTTTCTGATGGAATAGAACGCATCGCTGTTAATAACATCAGGCGATCGCTTTGGTAAATCCGTTCTAATGATGCTAGAAACGGTAACAACCCTAATGCACCAATATTAAAGAGGGATGATGGCACAAAGTGAGTAACCTGAGTTATCCAATTAAACCAAGGGTGCTGCTGCAAAGATGAAGCAGGATTAATTAAGATAATACGTTTAAATAACTGCGGTGATTGGGTTGCTACTTGCATGGCTAAACAACCACCAAAAGATTCACCACACAGGTATATTGTCCGTTGACAGCTTTTTTCCAATTCAGCATGAATCAAATCCAAAACATTCTTTGCTAAAACGTCCCAACTCGCAAGATAGTTTTTGGGTATAGCCAAGCAACGAATATCTAAACAAGAGGCTAATGCGGGGATTTGGGTTTTTAATAATTTACCAGTCCCATCCATTCCTGGTAAATAGATAAATAAAGGAGAACCTGATTGTACTGGTTTTGGAGTTAAAAAACAAGGTTTAGGGTCAACTGCTGGCATTTTGCTGATTTTTATTCGTCTACTCTATATTTAACTTTACCCTCTCTATTATCCAGATAGGGATTGTGACGGAATTTTTATTTTTTGGCTTTGTCAAAAATCAACCTTTCCAGATAAAAAATAACCCACTCTGAAACCATGATTACAGAATTTATAGCAATTTGTATTCATCATATATAAGTATGTAAAAGCGTCAAATCTTTCTCACTAAGAATGGTGTGACATTGGCATTGCAAATAATAATATAGCCTTCCCAAAAGGTTTTTGAAGAAGGAAATCCACTAACTCATCCCTCTTGATCTGCGTTCATCTGCGTTCATCTGCGTACCTTTCCAGAAGCAAGCTACATCTGCGGTTAATTATTCTTCCAATCTTATCCTATGCAGCTTCATCACGATTTGGTATTACAGAAAAATTATTTAGGAAAATCGTCAACATCGCCACCAAAAATTTTGTCACTTATTACTTAGAGAAGCTGATATGAAAAATTATATCCACATAATTAGTTATATCGCTAGAGTTTGGATTAGTGTATTCTCTGTAACTACTAATGAAATAAACAGGTTTTACCATGATTATTAGGAAATACTTTCGCTAATTTAGTCAGAAATTAGGTGAATTTATAGAAGTAATTAAACAGTTCTTCAGTCCCTAAACTGGTTATCCTTCAAAAGGAGTTGGAAAAAACAGTAGCGATGTTATATAATTGCGTAGTTTTGTCTAAATAATCTAGATTATTAATAGAGGAAACTGATTAATAATAATTTGCTTTTAATGTCCATGAATCTTGTGAATAAAACAGAAAAGACTTTTGCACTGACCACACCACTATACTATGTCAACGATGTCCCCCATATTGGCAGTGCTTATACAACTATAGCAGCGGATGTCATAGCCAGATTTAATCGCTTACAGGGGCATAAAGTGTTACTAATTACAGGTACAGATGAACACGGACAAAAAATTCAGCGTTCAGCAGCGAGTTTAGGAAAACCACCACAAGATTTTTGTGATCAAATTTTTCCCAGTTTTGTCAGCTTGTGGGATTTACTCGATATTCAATATGACCGCTTTAGTCGGACTACAGCACCCCGTCACCAAGCGATAGTTAAAGAGTTCTTCCAGCGGGTTTGGGAAAATGGCGATATTTACCAAGGAGAACAAAAGGGTTGGTACTGCGTTTCCTGTGAAGAGTTTAAGGAAGAACGGGATTTACTCGCAGACAAACACTGTCCCATTCATACTAACAAACAAGTAGAGTGGCGAGATGAGCAGAACTATTTCTTCCGCTTGTCTAAATATCAAACCCAGTTGGAGGAATTTTACCAATCTCACCCAGATTTTATCCAACCTGTGAGCAGACGGAATGAAGTTTTCAATTTTGTCGCTCAAGGTTTACAGGATTTTTCGATTTCGCGGGTAAATCTTGATTGGGGTTTTCCTGTACCTGTGGATTCTCAACATACATTATATGTATGGTTTGATGCTCTTTTGGGTTATGTTACAGCATTGTTAGAACCAGATGCAGAACCAACTTTAGCTAATGCTTTACAAACATGGTGGCCGATTAATCTGCACTTGATTGGTAAGGATATTTTACGCTTTCATGCTGTTTATTGGCCAGCAATGTTGATGTCAGCGGCTTTACCTTTACCAGACAGGGTATTTGGACACGGTTTTTTAACTAAAGATGGTCAAAAAATGGGGAAGACTTTAGGTAATACCTTAGATCCTATCACTTTAGTTGAAAATTATGGTAGTGATGCCGTTCGTTATTACTTCCTTAAGGAAATCGAATTTGGCAAGGATGGCGATTTTAATGAGATTAGGTTCATTAATGTTTTGAATGCAGATTTAGCGAATGATTTAGGTAATTTGTTAAATCGGACTTTAAACATGGTGAAGAAATACTGCGCTAGTCAAGTACCGTCCATTAGCCCATCAGATATTTCAATTGAAAACCCTTTGAAAGCAATGGGGTTACAGTTGGGAGAAAAGGTGAAACAAGCATACATAGCATTAGCTTTTAATGAAGCCTGTCACTATGTTTTATCTCTGGTACAAGTCAGTAATAAATTTATTGATGATCAAGCTCCTTGGTCATTATATAAACAAGGTAAACAGTCAGAAGTGGAAATTGTGCTATATGCGGTTCTGGAATCTGTAAGACTAGCAGCTTATCTTTTATCCCCAATTATTCCTAATATCAGCAGTGATATTTATCAGCAATTAGGCTGGGGGATTAATTTTAATGAACAACAAGAAAGTGCAATTTTAGCTCCTTTTTGTACCCACTCAACCTGGGGAATATTATCCGACCAACAACATTTGGGGACACCCAAACCAGTTTTTAAACGGATAGAAACATCAAAATAAAAGATTAATTTTGGGAACTGCGAATTTCTTCAAAAAACAATTCGGGGCTATTACTAATAGCTGATCAAGGGAGTAAATAATTAAAACAGTTTTACTGATGATTTATGACTCCTGATGTATTAGCCCCGGAGACTTATCATAAGCAACTCTAACAAGTAGATAGTTAGGACTTTCTATCATAACAGGGATAACAACACAAGGTATGACAACAATGTTGAACAATTTTGAAAACGACTCAATATTTACGCCAGAACAAGTTTTGGAAAATCGGGGTCGGGTAGCTATCTTTATTGATGGCTCGAACTTATTTTATGCAGCACTTCAACTAGGGATCGAAATTGATTACACTAAGTTGTTGTGTCGTTTAACTGGCGGGTCAAGGCTGTTACGGGCTTTTTTCTACACAGGGGTAGATCGGACAAACGAAAAGCAACAGGGCTTTTTGTTGTGGATGCGTCGTAACGGTTATCGGGTGATTGCTAAGGATTTGGTGCAATTACCAGATGGTTCTAAAAAAGCTAACTTAGATGTAGAAATAGCTGTTGATATGATGGCATTGTGCGATTCCTATGATACCGCAGTTTTAGTCAGCGGTGACGGCGATTTGGCTTATGCTGTCAATTCTGTGAGCTATCGTGGTGTGAGGGTCGAGGTGGTGAGTTTGCGTTCTATGACTAGTGATAGTTTAATTAATGTGAGCGATCGCTATATTGATCTAGAAGCTATCAAAGAGGATATCCAAAAAACCCCCCGTCAAAGTTATCCATATCGGCCATTGTCTAGTATGGGATTTTTAGACGATCCTAGAGAAACCAGTAGACATCTAGAAGTTCCAGAATAATGAAAGATTTACAGGGTAGGGAGAATGGAAGACCAAATTCAAAACATCACAGGGGAAGCAAAAATCATTCTCCCCACTTCTATTTATTTTCACAATTTAGATTACTAACTAATTTGTTTTACCTGCCTTTGATATTGTGTTTAAGTTTATGCTTATACTCTTGCGGTAATCCATCACCTAAACAATCAAAAACTGATACTTCATCTCCTAAAGAAGACGATACTAAGTTAACTTTTTTTGGTGTGGCTTTAGAACAGTTTGATGAGGTGGGGAGGCCAATTTGGAAAGTTAAAGCTAAGGAAGCAAAATACACTACAGATAAACAAATAGGTCAGGCAGAAAATCCTGAAGGGGAACTTTACCAAGATGGAAAAGTTGTTTACCAAATTAAAGCAGAAAAAGCTGACATTAAGCAAGATGGTAAGCAACTATTTCTTCAAGGTAAAATTGTAGCTACCGATCCCCGTAATGGGATTGTTTTCAAAGGTAACGAATTAGAATGGCGACCTCAAGAAGATTTATTAATTGTTCGCAATCAGTTAAATGGTAGTCATAAACAATTACTTGCAGTAGCTCAAGAAGCTAAGGTGAAAACCCGTGAACAACGGGTAGAATTTTTAGGAGGAGTAATTGCAAAATCCACAGAACCACAGTTACAAATGCGGACTCAGCATTTAATGTGGCACATTAAGGAGGAGAAGTTATTTAGCGATCGCCCCATTCAAATAGATAGATACGAAAATAACAAAATCACTGGCCACGGTCAAGGGAATGCAGCAGAAATTAATTTAAAAACTCAAATTGCCATTCTTCAACCACAGGCCAAATTAGAGTTAGTAGATCCACTAATGCAAATAACTAGTAACTCAATTACCTGGAACATTAACAAAGAAAATATCACCACAAATTCTCCCATTCGGGTATTCCATGCGGCTGAGAATGTAACTGTCACCGCCAATCAAGGTAAAATGAAAATACCAGAAAATACGGTATATCTCACAGGTAATGTTAATGCAGTTGGACAACGTCTTCAATCTTTAAAATCAGATCAACTCACTTGGTATTTAAATACAAAATTGTTAGAAGCCCAAGGCAATGTAGTTTATCGTCAAATTGAACCAAAATTAACTTTTCAAGGGGAAACAGCCGTTGGTAATTTAGCAACAGAAAATATTGTTGTCAAAGGTGGTAATTCTTCTGGACGCAGAGTAGTCACGGAAATTATCCCCCAGGAAGGCAGGTAAGCGAGGCAGGGGGAGAAATCTCCTTCTTTCTTCTTCCTGACTTTTGGGCGCAGGCCTTGCGCCCCTACGAGGATTTATACAAAATCTCATTGCGATTAGCTGCACCAAATTTTGGTAAGGAATTATCTAAATGAGGGATGAGGAGAGGGGGAATATCAGTCGATACTTCCAATTCTTTTTCTAAATGTTGGAGAAGTTTATCTTGTTCTATCCGAAAAGCCGATACGTTTGCACCACGATTGATAATTGTGAACCAAACTAAACCCCGATCTTTTGTGGGTACAACTCCAGCTAACGCACTAACATCATTGAGAGTACCGGTTTTCATCACAGTTGCTTTTGGCATATGTCGAGAATGTATTGTTCCTCGGTTGTCTAGTCCAGAGGTAGGAAACAAATCAGCCAAAGTCAACTGATAAAAACTAGCTTCCCGTTGTAATGCCATGAACATAGCAGAAACGGCTCTGGGAGAAATCCGATTTTCTTTCCCTAAACCAGAACCATTAATCAGGAGAATTTCTGATTTTGGGAATCTAGCTAGTTGGGCTGCTGTGGTGCTAACCACATCTGCTCCTCCCACCGAATCAGCTAACATTTCCGCAATATCGTTATTACTGAAAACGTTCATTTCCTTAATTAGTTTTTGTAAAGGTAAGGAAAGATGACGTACTAGTAAAGTTTGTCCAACTTTCGGTTGAGGATCTACTTTGATATTACCAGCAATAATCACTTGAGGTTTAGGTGTTCCCTTGGGCAGCACTGAGTATTGGAAAACTAGGGAACGAGACCAAGTTTTATGATTTAGTGCTTGTTTGAGTAGTTGACCGGCAAGTAATGGATGACGTTGGAAATTCATGGCAAAAGCCCCAGTAATCACCAAATTTCCCTTGACTTGCTTAATACCCATTTGATTGAGTGTGTTTCCCAGAGCGATCGCTTCCTCCCCCACAAACATGGGATCACCACTACCAGTAATCACTAAATCACCCTGAACTACACCATTGACTACAGGACCATTGCTACTAACTAAAGTCTCAAATTGGTGATTTGGTCCCCAAGCCTTAAAAGCCACTAATGAAGTAGCAACTTTGGTTAAAGAAGCAGCAGGTAAAGGCGTAGTACCTTGATGATTAGCCATCAGCATTGGTCCCGACTGCAACCAAATCCCCTGGGAAGCCATCAGATTTTGGTTAATTAATTTTGATGTCATTAAACCTTTGAGATATTCTTGTACTGTTATAGCTCCTGCTGGACTTGGATCAGGGACAAGAATCAAACTAGGGCTACCTTGCCAAGCTAAGACACTCAACGCTTCTAAAGGTTGCATTTGCGCCTTAGCCATTTCTAGCCACAGAGAAAATAAACCTGATCCTAATAATTCCAGCATAGTTAAATTCCTTTATTGGATAATTGATAATTGGCAAGAGTTTTATTTAATTTTTTAGACATAAGCCATATAATATTAGGCTATTTTGAATTTTAAGTTCCCTATTTTTCCAGTAACTTCTACTAATATACGAACCTGATTATATTTATCAGTATTGAGTCATCATAAAGTAAGAATCCAAAAATCAACAGATTAAATATAACGGTATATTTTCTCAAAATTATTACGGATAATAAGCTGTCGCGCATTTAATTTGCTGGTTGAGACGAGGAAACAGGTAAGAGTTTGATATAGCGTTTATCCCGTTTGATGCGATACAATATAGGGCGCAGACCCTGCGCCCCTACACGCTTGACAATTTCCTAACTGTATTTCACAAAGAGTGTATACAGATCTAGCTTATTTTCTAAATTCACCAAATCAAGTTTAGATGGTTTTTAGCATATTTTGACTAATTCATGAATTGGTATAGTCTACTTCCGTTCTGGATGTAATACTTCCTCTTGACTAGAAATGCTCATTTGATTAATTACCCCAATCATTTGATATAAACGTCCTAAATCTCGTTGATTAAAATTTAAAATTAACCGAGGTAAATTAGATGTTTCATCTTGCTCTTCTTGTGGTAGTGCTTGACTTTTAGCGATTTTACCTGCCACTAGGATGTCATGGAAATTAGTATTAAGTAATTCTAATTGAGTATCTGATAGATTTTCTTTCAACCGGATGACCAACTGATCACCAACATAACGACTAGAATGATAAACTTGGTAAAAACCTGTAATTGTACGACAAGCAACTTCAAGATTATCTGTAATCGTATATAAACTCGGATCATCTGGACTGATAAGCCCTGTTTTCACCAATTTCTCATTAATATATTGACTCCAAGAACGCCAATAATCACC
>JANMGZ010000338.1:0-3934 GCA_031374905.1 Dolichospermum sp. OTE_70_metabat_362_sub | reverse complement strand
TTTCTCTTTACCTACTTATTTCGCGCAATCTCTCTTAGAGATCCCGTAGGGTAGTCGCAAAGGAGCAAAGACGCAAAGGAAGAGATTTTCTTTTTCAGCCATTTATAGAGGTTTAGCAAAAAATCAAATCCTGAAAATCCTAATTCAGACATTTTTGGTTAAAAATATTTGAACGTGTAAAAAAATAAAGAGTCTTTGCACCCGAAACTACATATAGTCTCTGCTGGGTTTTGCCGTAAACAGTCGGGGTTTAGACACTGACTCATAGATACAAGGAAACTAAATTAAAAAGTTTTGAATAAATGTATCTCAAAGACTAGATACTGTAAGATTTTTGAAATATGGGTGAGGAGGGGATCGAACCCGCAACCAATTGATTAAGAGACATCGCTACACCACATTTACAGCAAAAAACCACCAAATTAAATTGGTGGAAAATTTATAATTATTCAAAATTCAAAATTTAACTTTTTGGTGGTTGGGGGCGATCGCTCTTTTGCATGGCTAAATCAAAAGCCCGTTGATGATATTGGTCAGAAATCCAAGTATGGTACAGGTTGCTATGAACAGCTAAACTATGCCCCATCTGTTTAGAGGCTAGGGAAACATCAATTCCATAATCTAATGACCTAACAGCCCAACAATGGCGCAAATCATAAACCTTAAACGGTAATTTGTCGTTTCGCCTAAACCGTTGGCTAACAGTTCCCCCAATTGCAGAATTATTTCGGTCTAGGTCAATATCTGGAATTTTGATATTTGAGAGACCGAACTGGTCAAACCACTCTGGATGAAATGGCCATACTTTGCGGCTACCAGTTTTACCGTGAAGGACGCTAATTATCTTGCTGCCATTCCTCAAATTATTTAAATCAAGAAAAAATACTTCATGATTCCTTAATCCGTAGGTAGCAATCATCCCGTATACCCATCGCCATCTAGCATCACCAATTTTTTCATACCAATCAATAATTAATTCATCAGTTGGTAGTTCACGCGGTGTTCTACTTTTTGGACTGTAATTACCTTTATATGGCGACGGGTCGAAAGTTAATTTTGCAAAATTAGCTAAAAGTCCACACACCATACAAAATCTCTGACGTGTCCTGGTATCTGGTTTTGTAGACAAAATTGCTTGCTTTAAAATTTCAGAATCTAAAATTTTAGTGGATGGTAAAGTTTTAAAAACGGTGTGATATTCTACCCGCCACGTCGTCTCAGTTTTAAAATTCCGTTCTCTCCTTTCAAAATAATCTTTTTCAAATTCTGATATTAAATCCCCGATAGTTTTGATGTTATCGGGGGTGACAACCATGTAATCAGCCCAATTAAATGTTTTTGCATCAAGCCTGATACTTAACTTTTTAGCCTCACGTTCCGCAATTTTGACTCCTTCATTATTAGCATTGGCAATACTTATTCTCTGTTGGAATGGCTTGCTATTATTTGATGAAGGCTTGGGGGGTAATGTAGCTTTTAGATATAATTTATTTCCTATTCGCTCAACACTTACCCCAAAACAATTTGCTTTTAATCTCCCATTAGCTTCATTCAGTCGGTCTTCAATATTACTCATCTTGTTTCCACTCTAAATACATACATTCCATTCTTTG
Organism: Dolichospermum sp. OTE_70_metabat_362_sub; assembly: GCA_031374905.1. Taxonomy (GTDB): domain Bacteria; phylum Cyanobacteriota; class Cyanobacteriia; order Cyanobacteriales; family Nostocaceae; genus Dolichospermum. The sequence goes on along the minus strand of JANMGZ010000338.1, from coordinate 2,321 downwards.
GATGTATCCGTATGGACACAAAGGAAAAGAGCATCCTACGAACCAGATTTCAGTCCAAATTAAATAAATGTAGATTGAGCCATTTCGACTAACCTTAAAGCCTAGATATCCTATTTTTCTGCTGCTGCACTCAGTGGGAGGTTCAAGATAAAATTTTATTCTCATTTTTAACTCTTTTTTTCAAACGCCGTACAAGTTGGTTTGTTGTTGAAATAGATCCATTCTGTTGGTTGTTCTGCACAAAATGCCTTTGTCAGAATATTGCAATCAACATCAGAATCTTTTGTACATTCCCTACACCATCTAGCCTCAAATAAATCTCCATCTGTTCCATTTGCTGGCATATAAGGAGCAATATTTTCAATGTTCATGTTGTAGTAAATCTCAAAAGCGTTATCTAAAACTTCTTGATTGATTTCCATATCTGCTATCTCCAATAAAGTATACCTGCATTGCTTAACTGCGATGCAGATATAGCGAAACTGTTGCTGGTCAATTATTCCAGAGAGTGATTCTCTATCGTCCACCGCCTCTAAAATTATTTTCAATCATCTTGTTTGTTTAAATGTTGAATTAGATTATCGGCAATATCTACGGCTAAACTACCAGCTACAGTCCAACGGACTTCGGGGTTTTGAAGTAGTCCAAGTAATGCTACTGCGGTAAAGATTTCTCTTTTTGTTAGTCCCATGTCTGGCATAGAGTAATCGCCATCTTTATCAAATATAGGAAATGCTGAATCATCTTTTTTAGTTTGCATTTTCTCTTTTATTTCCCCCTAATCACAGAATAAAGGAATGGGATAAATGACAGAAGAATTGTTTCTGGAAAATATTGAAAATCTAAAGTTTTAGTATCTAGATAAGAATTCGCCATGTCGAGCCTGTCATCTCCAGCCACGATACAACTGCAATATGCAAGAAGGTTCTTGAGTTGCATTGAGTTTAGATTTTGCAAGAAACTACCTAATTCAGTTTCAATTTTTTGTAGTCGAGCATAATGATCATTCGACTTTGGTAATGAAACATAATAACCAAGTGGCTTGTCCATGTGTAGTTTTACTCCGATTATGTAAATGTTGTCAATTGTGAGTTCTTAGTTGTTAGTTGTTTATTTAATTGTTTGTGCAAAACACCCTTCCCTCTGGTTTTGGTGGGTGGTCTTTCCCGTTTTTGTAACCAGTTCAAAACCATACACAGCAATCATTTGGTGATGCGCTGCGGGGGTTTTTGTAACCAGTTGATTTGCTCCGGTTTATATAGGTGTCCTGTGGGGTGAATCATCGGCAGTTCGTTTATTTAGAGGCCGCCATCTCTCTAAGGGTTGATGTCTCACCAAGTTCAGGAGGGAGCTTGTAAAAATTGTTTTGTAGAACAATTAAATTTATGTTATATTGTTCTACAGAATAAGTCAATGATTTTATAGAACTTTATTTTTTCGTTCTACAATATAGGAGATGACAATGGAGCGTATTTTTAATGGGAAGATACAAGGTACTGGCAGACGACGCAATAAACGCATCAGTCAGGATGAACCGATCAGACTGGGAACGCCTGAATACAATAGCCCAATCAGTGGGACTAAAGAGCCAAGCGGATCTTCTGAGGTCAATAGCACAGGGCAAACTTTCGATTGGAAACTCACCCCAATCAGAGATACAACTGCTGGGAAAATTTTAGAGCGTCTAAATGTTTTAGAAAAGTCAACACTTGGATATATCCATTCTCATCAAGACCGGCTCAAGGCGCGGCTGGGGGAAAGTCAACAAACTGAAGAAGAATTTTTGAGAGAGTCTAACCAGATCAAGAGCGATATTTATCATCTGGCAGTAGCTCAACAAAATAGTAATGGAAATGGGAATGGACATCACTAAGGAGGTCGTTTAGGCGATCGCCTTTTTTTTGCGGTTTTTTTTGGATGTGCGCTTTTACCACTGGCACATGATCTGAATCACTGAGTTAGAAGTCATTGGGCAACATGATGAATCGAATACACTACTACCCAATTCATCATGAGCGTTCTCATTTTAATACTAACTCAGATAGTTTTAATAGCTATTGGCTTGAAACTTGTTTTCTCCCTGATAGATCAAATGATGATAACTGGTCTAAAAAGAGGGATTTTACCATTCAGAAGATTACAACTACCTCGGTTTAAGATACCAAAAATGCCTAAATCACGCGAATCACAACCAACCAAACAGCCAGAACTACCAAAACCAATCCCTAGTCAATTCAGTGATGAATTGATTTAAGTTCGTCCATTCGCCAACGAATGATCCGAGTATATAATTTAACATTGTCACCATAGCAATAAAGACT
>JANMGZ010000328.1:0-6550 GCA_031374905.1 Dolichospermum sp. OTE_70_metabat_362_sub | reverse complement strand
TTTCTCTTTGGTGATGGTGATCCTAACGCCAATTTGGAAGAACGCCGTTGGGAAGAAATAGGGGCTGTAATTAGTAATAATCAAGGTGCTGTAGTTGCAGAACAAATTGCTCCTTATTTAGATGATATTGGCGAAAAATATCAACAAGAATATGAGGATTATATGTTACCTGTGCTGGTAAGATTTAATGGAATGCCCCAGGTAAGTTCTGATGGGCAAATAGTCTATTATTTCCCAGAGTTACAGATAAGAGCAAGTAAAAAACAGCGGCGTTCAATATCTGAATATTTACATGAATTTTCCTGGAAATTTAGTGCGGCTAGTTCTGGGCAAATCATGCTCAGTGCTGGTTTAGGAGGAGTGAATTTTGTTGGAGCTTTAATCCTGGGTAATTTATTAAGAAATGGCACAATTGCGGCTCAGATTGGTGGATTAGTCGCTTTTGTGCAAGGAATTTATGGACTTCTATTAGCTTATGGTACTGGTTTTTTAGCTATTCCTTTAATCCGATATTTTTGGATTAAACGACGCAATGATCAAGTTTCTAGTCGCAATCTTCAACGCCAAGAACGAGCTAGATTATTAGTAGGTGCTGATGCTTCTTTACAGAAAAAGATCGCTTTTGCTCGTGAATTTGCCACAGAAAAAGTTATTGGTAAGGAAGATTCTGTTTATTCCACAGAAACAGATTTACTGGAACAGGAATTTCAGAATAAGCAAATAGGTGAAGGATGATAAATCATAACTGGGCGCAGACCCTGCGCCCCTACCTCTATTTTGCTTGAATGGGTGTCAGGGCTACACCTTGATAGTAATATCCTAAAATTTGTAAGTGGTTTGCACCACGTTTTGCTAATTCGTAAGCTCCCCACTGACTCATTCCTAAACCGTGTCCAAAACCTAATCCTTGGAGGATAAAACTGCCATTTGCATCTTTACTAACAATAAACCGGGTACTTTTAATTCTGAGTGCAGTTCTCACTTCTTCACCTTTAAGAACTTTAGTCCCTTTATCACCGATAATTTTGAGAGTTTTTACACTTTTGAAAGGTGAAAAAGTTTCGATAATCATGTCTTTGACATTACCAACCCCAGAAATTCTGGCACTAATTTCTCCGGGAGTAAAGGTTTTTACCCAGTTACATTCTTTGATCTTTTGGTCAAAATCGGGAACAGCCCGGAGGTAAGGTTCTTTACTAACCCAGACATCTTCAACGTTTTCCGTGTGTCCACCGGAACAAGCGTGAAAGACGGAAAGAATGATTTGGTTGTTGTAGGTTAAGACTTTGCCGGCGGTGGTGTCTACTGCGGTGTAGGTTTTGGGCGCTTCACTACTGACACCTTTGTAAATTTGCCAACGGTCTGGACTGTCTCCTAAGTCGTAAACCGGATTTCTGCGCTGCCTTTCGCGTTCATAGAGGGCATAGGTACGGGCAGCAATCGCTTGGGCTTTGAGGGCTTCGGCTGGCCAGCTAGTATTCATTTCTCCACCAATGACGCTGTAGAGATATTCTTCTAAATCTACCCAATTAACAGCCGTTAAGCCGTTGCTGGTGGGTACTACTAGAGTTCTACCACGAAACCAGCGATCGCCTATATAAACATATCCCTTATTGGTAGGTTCAATCCAAAATAACCCCGATTGCCATCTATCTAAAGCCACACCTCCAGGAACTGCTTGAGCCGCAAAGGCACTCATTCCTGGTAATTGTCCCAGAGTCTTGCCACTACTATCTTTCACAATCGCGGTTGTTGAAGCACCAACTTTTACCTGTTTAACTTCTCTTTCGATAGCCACACGCAGAATTACAGATGCTTGTGCAGGAGCAAGTAAGGCAAACCAGATCAGGATACCTATCCACCAATATCTACCTTTAATCTCAGAAAACAAATTGCCTAATAACAGTTGGAATTTCATGCTAATTGTTGGATCACAAGCATTTACTATTTTAGTTCAGCAATTGAGATTGGTCATTGGTTATTGGGGACTGGATAACTTTCTTCTTTCCTTCTTTTTCTGAACTCCTGACTCCTGACTCCTGACTCCTTTTCACGGTGTCAATATTTGGGGAGAATCATAAACTTCGTTACCAACAATGCCAATTAAATTTAACTTGCTCAAAATTTCTGTAGCTTGCATCAATTTATTTGGTGTAACTTTACCAATGCGTCCTACCATGACAATCGCATTACACAAAGAGGCCACAATTCTGCCATCAACTGTATCTAAAACTGAGGGAGCATCTATCACTACTAAATCATAATTTTGGGCAAATAAATCCATTAATTCTTGCATTCGCTCAGAACTAAGCAGACTTACCGCATCCTCTGGTATGGGTCCTGCAGTCAAAACATCAATTGCTGGGTGTATTGGCTGAATGTAAGTATGAAATGATGTATTGATATCATCAACAAGTAATAAAGATAAACCCCAATCATTAGTAAGTCCTAGAGTTTTATGCAAGCTGGGAGAACGGAGGTTAGCATCAATTACTAATACTCTTTGGTGCATCCTGGCTGCACTAGCTCCCAAACCTAAAGCCAAAGTTGTTTTTCCTTCTCCTGGTAATGCAGAAGTCAACATCAATGATTTTAGAGGTAGAGAACTATTTAATATCTGAATATTCTGGTAAATAATATCTAAGGTTTCATGATTGGGTAAGTTTTTGATAACTCCTTGATTAAACATATCTGCATCTTTGGATTTATCTCCGAGCATAGATTGGATTTGACTTTTCCAACTATCTTGACTTTTTCCTAATCTTGGTACTGAACCTAGTAACTGTACATTGGTCAAATCTTGGAGATCTTGAGTATAAAAAATTGCGTGATTGAATTTTTCCCAAATTAAAGCTGCTGCTAAACCCAATATTGGACCAATTAATATGCCACTAATAATTAGTAACCAGCGTAAATTCCCTATATTTATTCCTAGAGCAGGTTCTTCTGAAATTTGCCAATTAAAACCTTCTTGAGCAATTTTCACACCTAATGAATTTTGGGCTTGAAGTAGTTGTTGCAATGTTTTTCGATAAATTTCCACATCTGAAACTAAACTTTTATACTCTGTAATTATATTGGGATATATTACAAGTTGAGAACGAATTTCTCGTTCAAATTTTGCCAAATTATTATCATAAGCAATTAGGCTTATTGCAGCCTTTTTTAATTGCGTTAAATCATTATCTAGCTTCGGTATTTTTTTAATTAATGACTGTAATTTATTATCAATATCAACAGCTTTATTTTGTCCTTGTTTTCGTAGCAATGTAATGATTATTTGCTGTTTTTGTTGCAGTTGTTGGATGATTGGATATTTATCTGTGTAATGTATACTAGCTTCTGTTAATGCTTGTTCGATTTGGTTTAGTTCACTAATTAAGGCTTGATATTGACGAGATTCAAGGGAATCATCAATATTTATTGTATTTTGGTTGGCAGCAACAATAGCTTCTTCTAGTCTGTTATATCGAGCTTGTACATCTTGTAGTTGAGCGCGATTTGTTTGGCGCTGTTTTTGAATATCTGCTAAAGACTGTAATAAAATTTTACTTTGTAAAACTGGATCAATTAGATTATTTTGTTTACGAAACTGGTTTAGTTTTTTCTCAGCTTTTAATATATCCTTTTGCACTTGAGGTAAATGTTTATTGACAAAAGCTAAACCTTGATTAATACGCTGATTTTTTTGATCCGTATTATAATCCTGATAGACTTTTTTTAAAGCTTGTAATACTCTTTTGCTCCTCAAGGGATCTTTATCCGTAAAGGACAGTAAAAATACTTGATTTAAACTCTGATTAGTACCTGAATTTACTGATAACTGAGTTAGTTTCAAAGGTGAGGTTTTTCCAATTTGGCTGTCCCTATAAATATCTTCTACAGTCATCTGTGGATAATTAGCATGAAGTAAATTTACAGCTTTTTGTACTAATTTATCACTCACCATTAATTTCATTTGACTACTGTAGTCAATAGGTGATAACTGCGGTTTATTTAAGTCTTTTATCGTCTTTTCTATTTTCCTGGCTGATGAAGATTTATCTAAATTATAACTTACCAGTATTTGCATAGAGCTTTGGTAAGTTGGTTTAGTAGTAATAGCTAAGAAACTTGTTAATGACATAACTGCACAGGAAACTCCTAATATAAACCAACGATGGTGAAGTACAATTGGAGTTATTTTTTTGATATTAATTATGCTATGTGTAGAACCAGTAAGCAATTGTTTCAAAGTTATTGTATTTGTAGCCACAATCATATTCCTCTTGAATTGCAACAATATATCTGGAAGATGATGATGATTAGAAAACTTTTAGAGATATTTGATACTCAATGTTTTCTGGTTAATAATCAATACTTATTCTTCCTAGGATTACAGATATACTTAACAGAAAATGTTCAGCAAGTAGTTCTTGGCTAATACCTTCAAGCAGATATATATCTAATCAGTGTGAGGAACATAAATTTTCTGCAAATATTGTGGAAATATTTATTTATCTTGCAGATGCTAATTTATCAGCAATGCGGGTAGTTTCTGGTAAACGATATTTTGGTGTACAGAGTAATACATATTCAATTGCTGTTGGTAAGCTAATCCGATGACCACTAGAGACATAAACTGGTTTAACTCCTGTGCGTGTTCTTAAAACTGCACCTATCGGTTCTTTTTTATGTATTAATGGTTGCCAGCTACCTTTAGTTTCGGCTAATTCTTCATATTTACCAATCAATAAAGATTTAGCTACACCAATTGTTGGTAAATCTATTAGTAAACCTAAATGAGAAGCAATCCCCAATCTGCGAGGATGAGCTATTCCTTGGCCATCACATAGAATTATATCTGGTATGGTTTTGAGCTTTTCTAAAGCATCAAGAACAGCAGGGATTTCTCGAAAAGAGAGAAAACCAGGAATGTAAGGAAAGGTGGTAGGCTGATATGCTATGGTGGTTTCCACCACTTGTAAATTCGGAAAACTCAGGACTGCTACCGCTGCACGGCTGATTTTACCATCTTCCAAAAATCCCATATCTACACCGGCAACATACTGGATAGTTTCTGGAAGTTGATCTGTGGTAATTACTTGATAGCGGAGATTTTCTTGAATAGTTTTCGCTGCTTCTAGGGTAGAAGGCCAATGATGAGGCTTGTGAATTTCCATCTGGCTTCATTTGGTAATTTATTCCTTTTTACCAGAAAAAGAAGTTTTCCAGCTTGGTGCAATTGTAAAAACAAAAAAAGCAGGCCGTTAAAACTTGCTTTTTTGTATAACTGGGGCGCTAGGATTCGAACCTAGGGATGGCGGGACCAAAACCCACTGCCTTACCACTTGGCTACGCCCCAATGAATTCACTAAAGGAAATATAGCAGTTCTTATCCGGTAATGTCAAGCCTATTGGGAAAATTTTTTTTGCTGACTTAGGAAATAGATCCCCGACTTCTTGAAGAAGTTGGGGATCTGAGGGACTAAAATACTCGATGCTGTAGAGATGGCATTTGCCGGCGCACTTGTTCTAGTCTGGTAGGTTTGATTTGGGCGATCGCCACTCCCGGTTTTTCCCCAGCGTCTGCTAAAATGACACCCCAAGGGTCAATAATCATGGCGTGGCCATGAGTTTGGCGCCGGTCATAATTAGTACCAGTTTGGGCCGGAGCAATCACATAACAGGTATTTTCTATGGCTCTAGATTGCAGTAATACTTGCCAATGATCTTTACCAGTAAAAGCGGTAAATGCGGCGGGAACAAATAAAATATCTGCACCCTGACTTGATAAATGTCGGTACAGTTCGGGAAAACGGACATCGTAGCAAATAGAAAGGCCAATTTTACCCAAGTCAGAGGAATCATAAACAGAAGGTAATTCCTGTCCAGCCATGACGGTACTTGATTCTTGATAGGTATTACCATCAGGAACATTGACATCAAATAAATGGACTTTTTGGTAACGGGCCAGTTCTTGACCGTTAGCACCTATGAGTAATGCCGTATTATAAACCTTACCGTTACTATCCACAGGGATGGGGAAGCCGCCGCCGAGAATGGTAACCTGAAAGCGTTGTGCCATTTTGTGGAGAAATGTTTCCGTTGCGTGAGCGATGCCTGCGACAAGCGAATCTGTAGCATTTCCTTGTCCTCGTTTATCTTTTTCTTCTCCCATAAAAGAGAAATTTTCCGGTAAACCCACCAACTCTGCGCCCTGACGCACGGCCAAATCAATTAATTCTTCTGCTTGTGCCAAATTTTTTTGCAAATCAGGTACACTGGTCATCTGAATAGCGGCGGCTAAATAAGACTTCATAGATTCAAGAACAAACGGTAGATGGAAATAATAGAGATATTTAAATATATCGTTATATCATTCCCTTTGAACTTCTAGAGTCGTCAAGTCAGGAGGTAGGGGCGCAAGGACTGCGCCCAGTCACAAGGTAGAAAGAGGAGTTAAAAGTCTCTCAAAAATCGTTTTTTTAAGGGTAACGGGACATTTTTCGCCATTTCTAAACCTTCCGCATTTTTCCAATTAGTTTTTTCATCCCAACGGATATCCCCA
>JANMGZ010000305.1:0-4020 GCA_031374905.1 Dolichospermum sp. OTE_70_metabat_362_sub | reverse complement strand
CGGTAATTCTTCCCGGTGAAGCACAAGTTATGAGTGCAGGAAATGGGATTATGCACAGTGAATTTAATCCTTCTCAAACTGAAGAATTACAATTACTACAAATCTGGATTTTACCAAATCAGCAAGAAATCAAACCTAGATATGAACAAAAAGCTTTTCCTTTAGCAGAAAAGCAAGGAAAATTACGTTTAATTGCCTCTGAAAATGGAAGAGATGGATCTGTAATTATTTATCAAGATGTCTCTTTATATGTAGGAATTTTAGCAGCAGGTGATGTGGTAAATTATCACGTTCAAAATCATCGTTATGCTTGGTTACAAATAGCTAAAGGTGAAGTAATTTTCAATAATCACGAATTAAAGGCAGGAGATGGAGTAGAAATTACAGGAGAAGAGAAATTAACAATTAGCAGTAATTCAAATGCAGAAATATTACTGTTTGATTTGGGTTAAAATATTCGCTATAGCGGTTTTCATATCCGTAGAATCCAGTTTTTAATGACAAATTCTGTAGGGGCGCAGGGTATGCGCCCAAAAATTATTAATAGCTTAATTTAAATTCCTCTGCTAAAACAAAAAGTATCTTTGTGCCATTGGTAAAACTGTGGCTGGTTCACAAGTTAATAATTCACCATCTGCGCGAACTTCGTAGGTTTCGGGATCTACTTCAATATGAGGTAAAGCATCATTTAATTTCATGTCCTGCTTAGTTAATTGACGAGTTCCTGCAACTGCGATCGCTAATTTTTTCAACCCTAATTGTTGAGGAATTTCTCTTGCCAAAGCTGCTTGAGAAACAAAAGTTAATGATGTAGCGTGTCTAGCACCAGCAAAACTGCCAAACATCGGGCGCATATATACAGGCTGAGGTGTGGGAATACTAGCATTTGCATCACCCATTTGTGACCAAGCAATCAAGCCTCCTTTAATCACAATTTCTGGTTTGACACCAAAAAACGCAGGTTTCCACAAACACAAATCTGCGAATTTTCCCGCTTCTACAGATCCTACATATTCAGAAATACCATGAGTGATTGCCGGATTAATTGTATATTTAGCAACGTAACGTTTGGCTCGTAAATTATCGGCATTACTATCACCAGCAAGACTTCCGCGCTGTACCTTCATTTTGTGTGCTGTCTGCCAGGTTCTAATTATTACCTCACCAACACGCCCCATGGCTTGGGAGTCAGAAGCAATCATACTAAACGCGCCTAAATCGTGGAGAATATCTTCCGCAGCGATAGTTTCTCGACGAATCCGAGATTCAGCAAAAGATACATCTTCAGGAATGACCGCATCTAAGTGATGACATACCATCAACATATCCAGATGTTCATCTAGAGTGTTCACAGTGTAAGGACGGGTGGGATTAGTGGAAGAGGGTAAAAAGTTACTTTGTCCACAAAGTTTAATAATGTCAGGTGCGTGACCTCCTCCAGCCCCTTCCGTGTGGTAGGTGTGAATAGCACGATGTTTAAAAGCGGCAATTGTATCTTCGACAAATCCGGCTTCGTTAAGAGTATCAGTGTGAATCGCTACTTGCACATCATATTCATCAGCTACAGTCAAACAAGTATCAATTGTGGCTGGAGTTGTTCCCCAGTCTTCGTGAAGTTTTAACCCCATTGCCCCAGCTTTGATTTGTTCTATCAACTCTTGAGGTTGACTAGAATTACCTTTACCTAAAAAGCCTAAATTGACAGGGAAAGCGTCAGCAGCTTGCAACATTCGGTAAATATTCCATGCTCCAGGAGTACAAGTTGTGGCATTTGTTCCTGTAGCTGGGCCTGTACCACCGCCGATCATGGTAGTGATACCTGATGCAATAGCTACTTCAATTTGTTGAGGACAGATAAAATGGATATGAGTATCTATTCCCCCTGCAGTGAGAATCATACCTTCACCGGCTAAAGCTTCAGTTCCTGGTCCAATAATAATATCTATGTTGTCTTGAATATAAGGATTTCCAGCTTTACCAATTTTGTAAATTTTGCCATCTTTAATGCCAATATCTGCTTTAACAATCCCCCACCAATCGAGAATCAAAACATTAGTGATCACTAAATCTACAGCGCCATCATTATTAGCAATTGGAGATTGTCCCATCCCATCTCTAATAACTTTTCCTCCACCAAATTTAACTTCATCTCCATAAGTTGTGAAATCTCTTTCTACTTCAATAAATAATTCACTATCTGCTAGTCTGATTTTATCACCTATTGTTTGTCCAAAGGTTTCAGCGTAAGCGCGGCGATCCATTTTATAACTCATAGTCTATCTTTTTTTATGATGTAGAAGCACTAAGGCTATTTCATTCTAACTTTCTTTAATGACTCTGGGAATCAAAAAGATAATTCTCTAATTTTCAGATCCATATATACTAAGGATTTTAACTTTTTTATTAATAAAAAATATTTCAACCGCAAGCGATGAAAGGGCTAAGATGTACCTCATAAGAGCGGAAACCGCTGTAAAAGTGTCAATGGAATTAACGGAGTCTCTCAAATCTGCTTAAAGAAACAGCAACTCAATTAAAAGGTGCAGCCAGACGGCGTTTTCTCTTCACTAACGGTGATAGAATTAGGTTACGGTAGACAACTGTTGGCTGAAAAATTATCTCAAAAGGAATTAAAGAATTAGCTAGTGGTATTACTTGTGTAGATAATTATCAAGCGCGGGGACGTTACAAGGCAGAAGAACATCTTGCAAATCTTGGAGAAGATATCAAAAATTTAGTGGATTCCCAAAGCCAAATTGATCCGACATTTAAAAGCCAAAAACTATAAACTAAGAGTAATGTATCTGTCAATCAACGTAAATTCTGATAAATTGAACTAAAGTTTTAGGAAATAAATAGAGCAGTTTATCTATTCTATTCAACCCCTGCGCTAGACGCAAGAGCCAGAGTGTCAACAATCTAATGTTTATGTCTATTTACCTATTTCAAGCGACTCGTCGCCGTTTAGCGATTTGGTATACTGCTATAACTGCGATCTTGCTATTACTATTTGCAAGTGGAGTATATTTGTATGTTCGCAGTACATTAATTGAGCGAATTGACGATACATTGTATCATGTGGTGGAAGTTGTAGAGCGTTCTTTGGTAATTGAACCGATAAACTTTCAACCTACTCAACTACGATTAAATGTAGAAGCTAGTTTTCCTAATAATGCTGAAAATGCTGAAGATGATCGCATTGATTTAGAATGGTTTAGTCCTAATGGTAAATTACTATGGTCAACTTTTTCGGAAATATTAGATATTCCTATTCATACTAATCATACAGGTGAAACTGTGCGAATAGAGGGAATGGGAGGATGGGGCGAATCAGCACAGTTATTGAGACAAGTTACGAAAAGAATAGAAAAAGGAAGACAGATTTTAGGATATTTGCGAGTTAGTCATCCATGGTTTGAGGTGACAAAACCTAGTCGAGAATTAATTTTTGATTTGGCTTTAGGTATTACTTTAATGTTATTGTCAGTAGCTGCTAGTGGTTGGTTTTTATCAGGAAAGGCAATGGAACCAGTAGGAGAATCTTACCAACGCTTAAAACAATTTACCGCTGATGCTTCCCATGAATTAAGAAGTCCTATTGCTTTAATTCAAACTAATGTGCAAATCGCCTTAGCTGATTTAGATTTAGTAGAAGAAGAAAAAAATATAGTTCAATATAAACAACAATTAAAAGTAGTAGAACGACTTACCCAAAGATTAGGAAAGTTAGTTAATGATTTGCTCTTTTTAGCTAGACAAGATAGTAGAATCAGCACGAATTTGTTTTCAACTTGTCCTCTTGATGCTTTATTGATGGAAGTTGTAGAAGAACAACAAATTGTAGCTAGAGAAAAACACATTAATCTAGTTCTAAATTTAGTTGATTCTCCCTTGACGGAAGTTAATCCCGAATTACTAGAAAACTGGTTTACTCTCACAGGAAATTGGGAGCAATTAGTCAGATTATTTACAAATTTAATTGGTAATGCTTTGCAATATACTCCAGCATCAGGGGTAATT
>JANMGZ010000278.1:0-8190 GCA_031374905.1 Dolichospermum sp. OTE_70_metabat_362_sub | reverse complement strand
CTACTGCTAACTCTTGCTACAAGTTGATTTGAGGAATACTCAAGGAATTATTATTTTCTATTGAGGGAGATTCTTCTGGTGTCATAGGTATAGCTATCTCATCTGGAGACAAGTCCTCTGTATCAAGACTCATTTTGGAGGGACGAATGGCACTGATGATGCTTTTAATGACAACAGCACAGGGGACAGCTACAATTACTCCTAAAAGTCCGCCGACTCTCGCCCCAGTTAAAACAGAAATTAAAATCCAAACGGGGTTTAAACCCGTAAAACTTCCTAAAATGCGAGGTGCAATCAGATTTTCGAGAATTTGCTGCACGATTACGGCAGCTATTAATACCCTCACTCCCATAGAAACATCTTGGAGTGAAACTAAAGAAGTTGTCAGAGCGATACCCACAGAACCACCAAAGGGGATAAGTGCCATGAGGCCAATAGTTAATCCAAATAACAAGCCAAAAGGAACTTTTAGCCACAAAAACGTGGGAATCAGGGCAGAAGCCATGCAGGTTGACAAAATTAATTGGGTAATAAAAAAATTTTGAAAGCTGAGACGGACTGTTTTAGAAAAAGGAGCGCGAAATTTAGAAGGTAGCCATTCTACTAAACTTTGCCAAAGTTCACTACCATGCTGTAATAAATAGAAAGTTAAGACCATTGTTAGTAAAAAGTCCAGCAAACTGGTAACAGTGATCACGGCTAAATTTAGCACCTGTCCAGCTATCCCCTGTAATTGTCCCTTGACGCGATCATTAATTTGTGCGGCTAAAGCATCTAGGTTAATGGGTAAACCTACACTTTCTACTTTTTCATTGAGTATCATTAATTGAGAACGTCCTGAGTCAATTAATTCTGGTAATCGCGCCACCAGTTGTTGAGCTTGAGTCAGGGCAAGGGGAAAAAGGGTAACACCTAGAGCTAAGAGGATGGATAAAGCTAATAAAAATACCAGGATAGCAACTTGTTCTCGTTTAGCACCGTGTTTTTCCATCCAACTTACGGGGTAACTGAGTAGAAATGCTAGTACGGAAGCTCCCACTAAAATAACTATCAAGGAATGAAAATAATTGAAAATTGCCGCAATAGCCCAACCATTGAGAACTAGTAAGGGAGCAAGTAGCGCGATCGCTAAATATCTTGCTATGGGTGTCAGTGTTTGCCACCAATTGAGTAGCTTAAGTGTCTGCATTTTTAGATAATTACACTATAGAACTAACTTGATTTCTTTTGTACAGACTATTATCTCTAACTTAATGACTGTTATTCACCACCTCTAGTTTATGATCACATCAACCACTATGGATAACTTGCCAACAAAGGATAAAGATGTTTCAAAAACACAACTTATTTTATATTTGATTCCTGTTGTCGGCTTTTTTCCCTCGTTATGGAATCTCTACCTTCGTCAAGGAAGTCGGGAACAACTAGCCGTCAGCCGTTTGTCTATTACCTTGTCCTTTATATGGATATTCGGTTATTTGTTGTTAACAACTGGGGCGACAACAGATTTTCTAACACTACGATTATTAATCCTCAACAGTTTCCTGACTTCTAGTTACTTTGTAGTGAGTGTTTGGTTAATTTTTCGGGTCATTCAAGGTAAATCTTCTCGTTTACCGGGATTTAGTAACTTGGCGGAGCGATTATGGCGTAAGTATTAAACAGGTAATAAGGAAATTATACTCCTACAGTTGTAAATTATTAAAAAGATTACAGCCCGTTTCAAAATGCAGGAGGTATAAATTTGAAATCAAAACTTAAACACTAAAAAAGGCTTTTACCCCTGACTCCTGATTGTGAATTCTGCTGTATATTTGGAAATCTCTGATAGCAAACTGATGAGGAGTTAGTTATTATAGTCTGATTTGTTCTGAATGTATTGAGTCCACAAGTTTAATTTATTTAAAATCGTAGGTGAGAGGAATTCTGTGACTAGTCAAAAAACAACAGCAGCACAACAAAGAGCCGCAAAAGCTAAATATAATGGTAAAAATTCTCGTTCGACGAAATCAGGAAGATGGTTATGGTTTGCGGTGGGTATGGGGGGAATTGCCATAGTATCAGGACTCGCAGGGGCGTTGTTGGCAGTTTCTTGGGAAAGTACGCCCTTGCAACAAGCTCAACTCAGTCCACAGGAAGAGGCGGTATTTGATGGCGATCGCATCTCTGGAAATGGCTTACAATTTTCCCAATTAACTCGCCCTGTTAATATCCTGTTAATGGGTATGAGCGTACTGCCTCCAGATGTACAGAATGCACCTGCCGAAAGCAAAAATCTCAGATACCAGCCCCAAATCAATTCCTTTGACGGTCTTTCTGATGTCATGCTGTTGATCAAATTTGATCCTCAAACACAAAAAATTGTCATGCTTTCTGTTCCTAGAGATACCCGGACAGAAATTGAAGGGCATGGCGTGAAAAAAATTAATGCTGCTAATGTGGATGGTGGTCCAGCTTTAACGGCTAAAACTGTTAGTAATATTTTAGGTGGAGTAGGAATTGATCGCTACATTCGTATTAATGTTTTAGGAGTTAGTAAGCTAATTGAGGCGTTGGGGGGAGTAAATATCTATGTCCCCAAAAATATGAAATATCGGGATGATTCCCAGCATTTATACATTAATTTAAAAGCCGGTCAACAACATCTCAGTGGTGAACAAACGTTGCAATTATTACGCTATCGCCATGATGAACTGGGAGATATTGGTCGAATTCAGCGGCAACAAATGGTATTACGGGCTTTAATTGAACAAACTCTGAACCCGACAACTATCACCCGATTACCAGACATTCTCAATGTTGTTAAAGAAAATATTGATACTAATTTATCTGTTGAAGAATTAATAGCATTAACTGGTTTTGGCTCAAAAATCAATCGCTCAAATATGCAAATGTTAATGCTACCTGGACGATTTAGCGAAACTCATGAGTTTGATGCCAGCTACTGGGTTCCAGATGGGCGGAATATTGCTAAATTAATGTCGCAGCACTTTGGTTTAGAAGCCAAGACAGCAGAAACATCATTCAGTGAACCTAGTCGTCTGCGTGTAGCTATTCAAGATAGTACAGGCAGCGACCGCTCTCAATTACGCCCCTTAATTAAAACCTTGGAAAAAGCTGGATATACCAATATTTTTGTCTCTAAGCCCTGGGGACAACCCCTAGATATAACTCATATTGTGGCACAACAAGGAGACGGAGATAGTGCTGAATCAGTCCGTAGTCTCTTAGGATTTGGGGAAGTGCGGGTAGAAAGCACTGGTAATATCGGCTCAGATATTAGTATTCAAGTAGGAAAGGATTGGTTTCAAAACCAGGCTACTTTCCCAAACTCTACCCGTCCCTAGTGGTCTGTCAATTTTCTATTTGTGGATAAAAACGCTTGAGAGACCACTTGTGCAGAGTGAAAATAATTAAATCATTATTGTTCTTTACTCCAAATACTGCACATTTTTAACATAAGTATGCAGAAGATACTCCTCAAATACTTGGCAAATAAAAAATCATCTGCTATATTACACTCATACCCAAAAACCTAATCCCCTAATCCCCTGTCCCTACGGGGATGTAGAGACGTTCCTCGGAGCGTCTCTACTCTTTTGTATTGATATTACAGTCGGGGTTGAGGAGAAAGAAAAAATTTTTTCCCTATCTCCTATATCTTCAGTCAAGTTCCTAACTAATCAGCATTGAGAATTTTAGGAACTCGGAAAAAATCACCTTCCTGCTGAGGCGCACTGTTTAGGATTGCTTCTCTGTCAGCATAGGGTTGAAGAATATCCTCTCTGGTAATATTGCTAACATCAATAGCTCTGGTTGTCGGTATTACATTGGTGACATCCAGTTGATTTAGTTGTTCTATATAATCCAGAATACTACCCAGTTGAGTAGTAAATTGTGCTTCTTCATCTGCCGTCAATTCTAAACGCGCCAGATTAGCAACTTTACGAACTTGTTCACTATCAATCATAATTTGTCAGTTGTCAGTTGTCAGTTGTTAGTTGTCAGTTGTCAAGTAAAATTGCATAACCGACTAATGACTAAGTTAAAAGAATACGTCAATTTGCGATCGCCCGGTGGTTTTGATCCAGTTTTGAGCTTCAATATAATTATTGGGAGCCATGCGAATTGCTCTAATCCAATAATCTGAGGCTTGATCAAACAATGCTTCACCACCATCATTATCCCCAGCTTCCTTAGCCTTCTCACCTTGAAAATGATAAATTACGGCAATATTATTCAAGGCTTGGGGTAATTGGGGATTTAACTCAATAGCCTGATGATAATACTCTAAAGCTTTATTATGATCGCCGTTACTGGCATAAATTAACCCCATATTATACAGAATATAACTCCGATCATTGGAGTCTTCTTCCATTTCTAAGGCTTCTGTATAGTAATCCAGTGCTTCAGCATATTCACCTTCTGCCTGTGCGGACATTCCATCTCGGTAATAAACAAATGCTTCTTTCGCTTTTTTGTTAGTTGGCAATATCTTGAGGATGATATCTGCCATCACGGTGAAGGATTTGTCAACAAAGTTATCGTTTTTCTGTGTTCTTGGCATATTTGTTTTTATGATTTCTCAATTGCAGCATACCGCTAATTTAACTAATTTTTGGGGGTTTGAGTTATCCCAAATTAATATAAAACTGCATCAAGTAAGATTTCCAGAATTATTTACCGCAGATAAACGTAGATGAATTAATGGATTGACAAGATTCCCGACTTCTTTAAGAAGTCGGGGATCTGAACTTTGACAATTTTGAATTGTTTTGTTTCCATTTCCGAAACAAAGGTAAATGCTATTGTATAAACAAGTTAAGTTAACTATTGCACACAAGCCGCACCCCAGCCGTGATGGTAAAAGAAATAGCAATTCGCACCACTGGACTAACTAAGCAATTTGAAAGACACGTTGCTGTCAATGATGTTGACTTAGAAATCCAAACGGGTGAAGTTTACGGATTAATAGGTCCCAATGGGGCGGGTAAAACCACCCTAATTCGGATGTTAGCTACTGCTGAAGAACCGACGACAGGTGAGATTTATATTAACGGCGTTCGCGTAGCGGGTCCTTCGGATCATCGCCTCCTGCGAGATCAAAGTAACCTTAAACTTAAACGTCGTCTTGGTTATTTACCCGATGATTACCCACTGTATGAAGATTTGACGGTTTGGGATTATTTAGATTATTTTGCGCGGTTGTATCGCTTGCAAGGAAAGCACCGTACTCAACGTCTGCACGAAGTTTTAGAACTAATTCAACTTGGGAATAAACGCCATAGTATGATTTCTACCCTATCAAGGGGGATGAAACAGCGTTTAAGTTTAGCTCGCACTATTATTCATGAACCAATTTTACTACTTTTAGACGAACCTGTTTCTGGACTTGATCCCATTGCCAGGATGCAGTTTCGGGAAATTATTAAAGCTTTGCAAGAAGCAGGAATGACAATTTTAATTTCTTCTCATGTTCTTAGCGACTTAGCGGAGTTGTGTACGTCTGTGGGAATTATGGAACTAGGTTTTTTAGTGGAAAGTTCTTCACTTAAACATCTTTATCAACGTCTTTCTCAACAGCAGATTTTTATCTCCACTTTGGGCAATATAGATATATTAGTGAGTGAACTAAAAAATCATCCTTTGGTGGAAGAGTGGGAGGTAATACATAATAAAAATAGCGTGCGAGTAAATTTTTCCGGTAAACCAGAAGATTCTGCTGATTTATTGCGATCGCTTGTGAGTGCAGGAATTCCTTTAACCGAGTTTCATTGTACCCAAGAAGACCTAGAAACTATTTTCCTCAAATTAGGTCACAAACAAGCATCATAGATAATTTTGGATTTATTTTCTGCACAAAGTTAAAAATTGTTCAAAAATAAAACTTCTCAATTTTTGGAGGTATTGACGATGTTACTAAATTTCATAGACCGAGTGGGAGAATTAAATCCCCAACTATTTCGAGAACTTAAAGGTAGATTAAAGCCTTTTAACATCATTATAGCTATGGGTTCTTCTTTACTATTGCAACTCATAGTTTTTATCTTTCAATTGCGAGAATTTCCCGATGAAAACTACTATCTAAGAGCTACTTACTGTACCTTAAAAGAACTATACCAAAACCAAGCAGAGGAACTTTATAAACAACAAAGTTTACTTACTCAAAAAATAAATAATTATCGGCAAATACAACTATCAGATAATACCATAATCCCCAATTTAGAATCCCAACTTCAGCAAGTTAAAACTGAAATATCTAACCTTCAGAATTATTTATCTAACAATATTTGTCCCTTAGATAAAATAGACTGGCAATTATGGTGGCGAGATCATTGGGAATACACATTTTTAGCATTTAGTGTAATTTTCGTTTTTACAATGTTAGTTGGAGGAACTTATTTACTCATCAGCGATTTAGCCAAAGAAGAACAACGAGGAACATTGAATTTTATTCGGCTTAGTCCTCAGTCAGAAACAAGCATTTTAACTGGAAAAATTCTCGGAGTCCCCAGTTTAATTTATCTCTTTGTCCTCACAGCAATTCCTCTACATTTTTGGGCTGGACATTCTGCCCAAATTTCCTCAAGTTACATTTTCAGTTATTATGCTGTTCTGATTGCTAGTTGTGTTTTCTTCTACAGCGCAGCCCTAATTTTTGGTTTAGTTAGTCGTGGGTTTAGCAACTTTCAACCTTGGTTAGGTAGCGGTGCTGTGCTTGTATTTTTGTTTATGACAATGACAATGGCATCGTCTTATGGAGAATTCAATAATCCGCTGACTTGGATTAGATTATTCAGTCCCTGGGATATTACCAATTATCTATTTCCGAATCTGTTTCGTTCATATACAGATTCATCAATAGAAAAGCTACAATTTTTCTATTTACCAATAGGTAAAAGTTTCATTACCTTAGTTGGCTTTCAATTAGTTAATTACGGAATTTGTGCCTACGGCATTTGGCAAGCGATGAAACGCTGCTTTCGGAATGCGGATAGTACAATATTTAGTAAAGGACAAAGTTATTTATTTATAGCTTTTACTCAGGTGATGCTTTGGGGATTGAGTATAGGTGTAGTTAATAACAAATCCGATATGGGGATAATATTTCTCATTGCTTTATCCAATTTTGCCTTAGTTCTGGCTTTAACTATTGTCCTTTCACCTCATCGTCAAACTATCCAAGATTGGGCAAGATATAGACACCAAAATCATCGAGATAAATCAGTATTACAAGATTTAGTTTTTGGTGAAAAAAGCCCAGTAATTATTTCCATAGTCATTAATTTATTAATTGCTACTACCCCGATAATGATTTGGATTTTATTCTCACCTGCCAATTTTTATAATGGTGGTGTTGATAAAAGTAAATTCTTATTAGCTATGGTTTTAGCTTTCAGTTTGATGCTGATGTATGCCACAATCGCTCAACTAATGCTACTGATGAAAAACCCCAAGCGTTATATTTGGACGATTGGTACTATTGGTGTAGCGATGTTTTTACCATCAATTATTCTGTTAGTTTTGGGTATGAGTCCAGCAAAACATCCAATTTTGTGGTTATTCTCTACCTGCCCTTGGGCGGCTATAGAATACACTCAAACAACAACAATTTTCATGGCGTTTTTAGCTGAGTTGGCTGTTGTAGCTTTGTTAAATTTCCAATTAAATCGCCAAGTTAGAGTTTTAGGAGAATCTGCAACTAAAGCATTATTATCAGCAAGATAACGATGCAGATACCAGACTTCTTCAATAAGTCTGGTATCTAGATATCTTTGTCTGAATCAGGATTTACAGGATTTAAGGATTTACAGGATTTTATTTTGTGGTCAAAGATCCCCGATTTCTGAGATAATTAATGTTAGTAAATGATCAGATTAATAAAAGAAGTCGGGGATCTGAATATCTCAATTGTCTGAATCAGGATGTCCAGGATTAAAGGATTTATGGCTAACGCCACGCTTCGCTATCAGGATGTTGGTTTGAAATATTAAATTAAACTATTAAATATTCATTTAATATTTAATACTTAATCATCAATTTTCCAATTGAAAATATGAGAGTTTAATCAAATAAATAAAATCACTAACTCCCCACCAAAAATCATTCAATAACATCCTGATAGCGAAGCGTGGCGTTAGCCATAAATTCTCAAATCCTGGATATCCTGATTCAGACAAAAAAAATCAC
>JANMGZ010000260.1:0-3979 GCA_031374905.1 Dolichospermum sp. OTE_70_metabat_362_sub | reverse complement strand
CGCTAATTGGGCAAAAATCCGCAAAACTTGGCGTTATAGTCAAGGCGCTATCAGTATCAATATGCCCGAAGCGATGATCAAAGTTAAAGACGATGATATTAATATTGATGTTTTAGATGATTCCTCCTCTCGGCAATTAGTAGCAGAAATGATGATACTTGCTGGAGAGGTTGCAGCGCGTTATGGTCAAACCCATAATATCCCTCTACCCTTTCGCGGCCAACCTCAACCAGAATTACCCCCAGACGAAGAATTACTGCAACTTCCAGCCGGTTTCGTGCGTTCCTGCGCGATGCGTCGCTGTATGCCTAAGAGTGAAATGAGCATTACACCTGTACGTCACGCTGGTTTAGGCTTAGATACTTATACACAAGCTACTTCCCCCATTCGCCGTTATAGTGACTTACTCACCCACTTCCAACTCAAAGCGCATTTACGTGGTGAAGGTTTACCCTTTTCTGCTGAACAACTTAAAGAAGTGATGATGACAGTTCTGAGTACGACTCAAGAAGCGACAATGGTGGAACGACAAACTAATAGATATTACGCGTTAGAATATTTACGTCGTCATCCTGAACAAGTTTGGCAGGTGACAGTATTAATGTGGTTACGAGAAGATAGTAATTTAGCACTAATTTTATTAGAAGATTTGGGTTTACAGTTGCCTATGTCCTTCCGACGTTCTGTCAATTTGGGAGAAAATTTATTAGTGAAAGTTAGTTTAGCTGATCCCCAAAAAGATATGATTCACTTCCAAGAGATTATGTATCAGGAAGCCCAATCAGTTACGAATTAGATATATCAAGAAACAATTTTAAATTTCCTCAGCTAAAAAGGACTTTATTAATGTCATTACGGCATTATCATCTTCAGAATAGTTTCTTGATAACAACCTCTCTTTACTTACTACATTAAACTCTAAATTTCCATCTTCATTAAAATGGATATCTTCTGGTATAAATCCCCAAGCAAAGAGTTTTTCATTCAATTTTCGAGTTACAATGAGTTTAATATCAGTTTCTGGTTGTAAATAATGGGGATTGTTTAACAGCCAAAATATTGTTTCTGGTTCTGTTTCTATAAGTTGGTTAATTGCAGTAATTATCACTTGCTGAATTTTCTCTGAACTGGGAATAATAGTGAGAAAATCTTTTAAGCTACAGATAGCTTCTGGCTTATGAGTTTTCAGCAAAAAGATAGCTATATTGATAATTTGATTGATTTTCTTTTCTGAAAAATGCATTTTGATAAGTAAATTCGGCGTTGCTGATTAAGGGGATGAATTTTAGTCTCACGCAAAGGCGCAAAGACGCAAAGGTAAGAGTTTTAAAAGTTCAATTTGGGAATTTCATCTCTCAATTCAGCAACGCCGTAAATTCTTTGTAATCAGATGATTTTTGATTTTTTGGGTAAGAAAGTAAATGAGTATAGATTTTTTCTAGCAAAATTTGAGAGTTAAATGGTTTGAATAAAATATCTTGGTATTTTAAGTAATTTTGCCAATTGAGAATTGTGTCTAAATTCATGCCAGTCATAAAGATAAAGGGAATATTTGCTGTTTCTATATCTTGACGATTTTTTTGCAGAAACTTCCAACAAGTTTCATAGCTATTGAGATGTCTACTTGAATGACCACACAAAATCAAATCAGGCTTTTCTTGTTTAGTTATCTCGTATCCTTGCGCGGATGAGGTGGTAGTAATAGTACAGAATCCATATAGATTAAGTAATTCTGCCAAGAGACTTAAAATTTCTAGTTCACTTTCACATACTAAAATCTTTTTCATACCAAAACCAACATTTATAAAATCTATTTATGCTGATAAGGTAAATAAAATTTGTGAAGTATTTGTGAATATCAAAAAAGATGAAATAAATAATTAATAATTATGCTTCTACCAGTTGAGGAGTAGTCGCATTTGCTTTACTAAGTCCGGTGCTTTGAAGGGTTTAGTAATGACTCCAATAATAGCTAGTTCACTAAATTGAAGTTGTTCAGAAGTCTTAATTTTAGCAGTCAGTAAAATTGTCGGTATAGATTGCAGCGCAAAATTTGTTTGCATTTGTTTGAATGTAGTAATTCCATCCATTTCTGGCATCATTACATCTAAAAGAATAGCATCGGGAAGTTCTGCTATAGCCATATTTATTCCTTCTTGACCAGAAGCAGCAACTAACACTTCCCAACCAGCAATAGCTTTAAGAGAAATCTGGATAATCTGCCGGATACCTGGTTCATCATCAATAATTAAAACTCGTTTATTTTCCATTACCGATTTCCTCCATTGGCAGTGTGAAGTAAAAAGTGCTACTCTCTCCCAAAAAACTTTCTGCCCAGATAGTACCTCCATGCTGTTCTACAATATTCCGAGAAATAGCCAATCCTAGACCAGTTCCACCTTTAGAACGGGAGTCGGAAGCATCCACTTGATGGAAACGCTCAAAAATACTTTCTAAGCTATGACTAGGAATACCTCTGCCCTGATCTCTAACTGTAAAAAGTAAGTAAAAATTATCTAAAGAATAATCTTCTTCCTTTACAGATAAACAAATAGTTGAATTAGTGGGAGAAAATTTAATAGCATTGCTGAGGAGGTTAATTAAAAGTTGTAATAGACGATCTGGGTCAGCATAAATCTGAAATGATGCAGATGTAGCATCAAATATAATACCAGCTTGAGTTGCCATTTCTTGCATTTGCTCAATGGCAGTATTGATTAAGTCAGCAGTATTACAAATAGATTTTTCAAGAGAAATTTTACCATATTCTAACCGTTCTAAATCAAGAATATCATTAACTAGACGGACTAGGCGATCTACGCCTTCTGTAGCGATTTCAATGGTAGCTTCACCTTCTGGGGAGTTGGCATCTATGATTTTTTCATGAAGTAAACTTAGCCCTGCTTGCATGGAAGTGAGGGGGGTTCTTAATTCATGACTGACAACGGAAATAAATTCAGCTTTCATGCGTTCTAATTTATAACGCTCGGTGATATCTTCACCAATACTAATTGTCCCGATAGGACTTCCTTCTACATCTCGCAATATGGTGTTAGTCCAATAAATAATTCTTTCTTCACCTGATTCGGTTAAAATCGTATTTTGATAATGAGGATGGAAATCATTTTTTATTACTTCTCTAAAGGTATTTTCTAATAAATTTTGTTGGCTTTTAGGCAGGAAATTAGTAACCCAGTTTTTACCTATAACTTCTGCTTTGGTATATCCTGTAAGTTGTAAAAAGAAGGAATTGACATATTCTACATTACCATTAATATCTAAACCGATAACTATTAACTGGACATTATCAAGTAATGATTGCCAACGACGATCTGATTCTTTGAGAGTGGCTTCAAGTTGCTTTTGTTCACTAATATCACGAGCAATGGTAGATAGATATTGGATGTAATCCTTGCCAAAAGTTTGAGCAATCAAAACTTGAGAAATCGGAATTTCTTCACCTTCATGGTCTAAACAAGCTGTTTCTCCCACCCAAATACCATGTCTGACTGCGGCAGGAATAGCCTCATTTTGAATAATTTCTAAAGCCCATTGGGGATATAGATCATTAATAGAAATATGATCAATTGGTGCATCATTAGCTAAATCTAAGAGACGACGGCCAGCTTTATTCAGATATTCTATTTTTTTGGTGTCAAATCTAGCTGTACTAATGATATCAGAAGTAGCTTCGATAATACTAATCAGTTTTTCTCGCTCTATTTCTAGGCGTTTGCGATCGCTAATTTCGATCACAATATTTCCTACTGCAACTGAATTTCCTGTTTCTCCCAAAATTGGAAAGTAGGAAATAAGCCAATAACGGATTACTCCCGATTGACTAGGAACAATACTGCTAATTTCTAAGTTAGAAATTGGTTGTTGACTATCTAGAACACTTTGGACTAAGGGTAAAAATGTTGGGGCAATCGCTGGCATCAACTCCATCAGTGATTTTCCTAGATGTGCCTCTATAGGA
>JANMGZ010000256.1:0-14844 GCA_031374905.1 Dolichospermum sp. OTE_70_metabat_362_sub | reverse complement strand
TAGGTGTAGATTACGACGGTTCTCAAACCAACTTCTATACCTCGAAAAACTACAATATGCAAAACTATGCTAACGACATCGTGGCAGAGTTAAAAGATACCTGTGATGAAAAGCATATTCCCGTACCTACACTGATTAGTGAAAGTGGCCGGGCGATTTCTTCCCACCAATCGGTTTTAATCTTTGATGTTCTCAGCACCAGCGATGTCCCTCTTGATCCTCCGTCTCCTCACCAAGAGGGAGAATCCCCAATCATTAAATACCTTTGGGAAACCTACCAATCCATCAACAAAGAAAATTACCAAGAGTTCTATCACGATGCGGCTCAATTCAAAGAAGAAGCCATCAGTCGTTTCAACTTAGGAATTTTGCGCCTCAACGAACGCGCTAAAGCCGAGCGTCTTTACTGGGCTTGTTGTCAAAAAGTTTTAACTATCATCCGTCAGGAAGAATACGTACCTGATGAGTTGGAAGACCTGGAAAAAATCATGGCTTCCATTTACTATATCAATCTTTCTGTGTTTCAATCAGCACCGGATTGTTGGGCAATAGATCAACTATTTCCCATTATGCCTATACATCGTCTGGATGAAGAACCAACTCGCAGAGGAATTTTAGCGGATTTAACCTGTGATAGTGATGGAAAAATAGACCGCTTTATAGATTTGCGGGATGTCAAATCAGTATTAGAATTGCACAAATTTGAGCGAGGACAACCCTATTATCTAGGAATGTTTCTGAATGGAGCGTACCAGGAAATTATGGGGAATTTACATAATCTCTTCGGTGATACTAACGCCGTTCACATCAATTTAACTCCCAAAGGTTATCAAATTGAACACGTTGTCAAAGGCGATACTATGAGCGAGGTTGTTAGCTATGTTCAGTATGATGCTGAAGACATGATAGAAAACATTCGTCAACGTTGTGAACGAGCTTTAGAAGAACAACACATCACTTTGGCAGAATCTCAGCGACTACTACAAACCTACGAGCAAAGTTTACAACGGTATACTTACTTAAATAGTTAATAGTCATTAGTCATTAGTCAGTTTACCAATGACCAATGACCAATGACTAAATGGAAGTTGTACCTAACAATTCAGCGATCGCTTGGTGTTCTAAGGGTATTTCCAGAGGACGAGTTTGACGGGCATCAGTAATTAACCAATCCAAAGCAGCAGCTTGGACATCAATTGATGCTCCCGTCTTATCTACACAATAACGTCCAAACACCAGCTTATCTACTAAGCGCACTCCTGGAGCTAAACGCGACCATTCAAAAATTACGCTGTTATCTACAGTTGCACCATTGCAAATCCAGCAATTTGGACCAATCATCGCTGGTCCAATAATTTTTGCTCCATCTTCGATTTTGGTCATTCCCCCAATATAAACAGGTCCAGTTATATCAACCTTGTCCCAATTTACAGATACATTTAACCCAGTAAAAATACCTGGAGCAACTTCATGTCCGGGGATTTGCACATTTTTGATTTCCCCTGATAAAACACCCCGAATAGCTCGCCAATAATCAGGAACTTTACCAATATCTACCCATTCAAAATCCATGGGAATGGCATAAAAAGGAGCGTTATCTGCCACCAGTTGGGGAAATAACTGGCTACCAATGTCATACTCTACGCCAGAGGGTATATATTTAAATACCTCTGGCTCAAAAATATAAATACCTGTATTGATATTAGTGCTAAGAGCTTCTTCAACGGTCGGTTTTTCTTGGAAGGCTTGAATACGATTATTGTCATCAGTAACCACCACACCGTAACTAGAAACTTCTTCTCTAGGAACAGATTTGGTGATAATAGTAGCGATCGCCCCTTTAGATTTATGCCACTTTACTGCCGCAGTTAAGTCTAAGTCAATTAACGCATCACCACATAACACTACAAAAGTATCATCAAAAAATGGTGAGAAGTCTTGAATCCGGCGCATACCACCAGCAGAGCCAATAGCTTCGCCCACGAGTTTACCGTCATCATCAATTTTACCTTCAAAAGAGTAGGCAATTTGCACTCCAAACCGCTGACCATCACGGAAATAACTTTCTATTTCCTCCGCCAAATGGCTAACATTGACCATAATTTCGTCAAATCCATGTTGGCGTAATAACTCCAATAAAAACTCCATCACTGGCTTTTGCAGTATAGGAATCATCGGTTTAGGAATTGTATACGTAATAGGACGGATCCGAGTCCCCTTTCCTGCCGCCAGAATCATCGCTTTCATAAAATTTTATTCCTTAGTCATTGGTAATTGTCAATTGTCAGTTGTTAATTTTTCCCTGCCTTTAAGTAGGTAAGCGGATTTCAATTTCTTGGTAGAATTCTTTTTGAAATAGCTCTACCTTAGATTGAGCCGATAGTAGTAGTAAAGCCCAAAAAACGCTAACCATGTTACCGTGTTCTGATTCATGATGAGAGGCATTTTTCTCGGGTTTCTTTGTCTTTATCCACAAATCTATCAGTTGTTCTAGATTCCAAGATTTTTCCTCTAGATTTTGCTCTTTAGCAGCACCATGTAACACCTGTTCTAGTTCTAACGCGACTTCTGTTAAATTTTCTTGGTGCGCTAGTTCTAGGGCTTCCCGCATGGTTTGCCCAGTAGGCTGACGTTTAAGCCGCTTAGGTTTATCAACTTTTTCTACCAGTTTTAGCTGGCTGGCCATAATTTGCAACTGGTCTATTAACTCTTGCAAAGTTACCCGACGTTTAGGAGGTGGCATAGCCGCTGGACGACGGCGCAAGTGTTGTTCTAATTGCAAGCGATGGGCTGGGTATAATCCATCTTCAATTTCTAATAGTGTATCATCTACAACTTCTTCAGGAGTATTATATACCGTTGATAGTTGCATTAGTGTATTGGCTTTAAATAGTACGAGCATTGATGCTGATAAAAAAGCCTGTCCAGATTGGGACAAATCACTTTCATAGCCTCTCATAGTTCTTGCTTCTGGAGACATTAATTCCAAGTAATGATCAATTACCTCAATAACTCGCACATCCCAAGGGTCAATTTCTCCTTTTTCAGCTTGCGAAATTAGGTCTGTAATTGTTTCTAATAATTCAACTGCATCCATTAATTTAAAATTTAATAAAACTTTTAAGAGGGGCAACAAACAAACGGCAAAAGGCAAAAGCTAGAGCAAAGACGACAATTTTTAACGCCAACCGACTGAGCTTATTCATCTACTGGAAATTCTGAGCCGTAATTAACTCGAAAATTTGAGACAAAATCACTATTGTTGTTGTTTTTGATCGCATCAAAAGTGCCTTTGATAGTTCCAGCAATTGGTACTGCAACAAGTGTTCCTAATAGCCCAGCAATTTCAAATCCCATTAAAATGGCGATAAAAATCCACAGAGGATTGAGTCCAATAAAATTACCCATTAATTTTGGGGCTAACAGATTATCTTTAATTTGTTGCATAATAATTGCCATTGTAGCGACTGGAAACGCTAACCACCAATTTTGGATTAATATCAACATTGTTACTAAACCAATACCTAAAGTTGCACCAACAACGGGAATAAGTCCAGAAATGCCGATAATAATAGCAAATAATAGAGCAAATGGAACTTTCAGAAATAGGAAGATGGGCGTGAGGGCTATGACCATAAATAGTCCTAGTAACAATTGGCTCAAGAAAAAGTTTTGGAAATTTAACTGTAGTGACCTGCTAAAAGGAATACCAACATTAGATGGCAAGAGATTGATTAGTCCAGACCAAACGCGATCGCCATATATGAGCATATAAAAAGCTAGAACAATTACCAATACTACATTGAGTAATCCTGATAACAAAGTTCCTGCAAATCCTACCGCCCCTGAAGCTATTTGCTGGACTAAATTCTGAATATTAGCATTAATTTGATTTGTTACTAGCTTCAAATCTATAGATAACCGTCGCTGCTTTGCTAAACTTTCTAAGTGATCCAAATTAGCTTGACTAGTCGCTAACCAATCCGGAATCTTATTTAAAAGTTGAATGGTTTGGTCAATTAGCATTGGTACGAGGGTAACACCCAAAACAATAAACAAAGTTAAAGTCAGTAGTAAAACAATGATTACTGCTTGAGTGCGGCTAATTCTAATTCTCTCAAATAATTTAACTGGGTAATTTAGCAAAAAAGCCAAAATTGCGGCAATACTGAGGATAGTCAGTGGATTTTGGAAAAAACGAAATAATAAAGACAGCAGCCAGATATTAAGAGCGATAATTGGTCCACTGAGTCCATAAATTAACAGAGTTTGCAGAGAGGCAAAACGGCGCATCTGATTTAATGTATAAGCTAGGGGGCTTCACAGATAGGAGAGGAATGATCACCTCATGTGGCGTAAGCCATACTCCTATAGCTTCTATTCCCTATTGTCTAAACAACTAACTGATTTTGAACTTGATATTCTGTTTCTCTAAAGTCTGACCTAAAGGCATCTGAACAAATTTTTGATTATTTGTCAATACCTTCGCCAGTTGTTGTAGGTTGGCTTGCGCTGTCGCTTAACCTAAACTCCGAATTAAGGCTTTTTTCAATTTGGCGCAGGTATTGTTTATGTTATCCATTTCTTTATTTACATAAAATAGTACAATAATAACACAAGCTTAATTGGGGAATACAAAGACATCAACAACTGTCAATTGCACAAGTCCCTGATATTTCAGAGCTAAAGCCACTGAGTTTTGCGCTTACCGAGTCATTTTATAAAAAGAATGGATAAAAGCATAGCGGATCTTCGCAAAGACTACACCTTGCAAGATTTGAATGAAAAAGAAATTGACACAAATCCGTTTATACAATTTAAAATTTGGTTTAGTCAGTCTGTAGCAGCCCAGCTACCTGAACCTAATGCTATGACTTTGGCTACCTGTACACCAGATGGTCAGCCTTCAGCGAGAATGGTACTACTCAAGGATTTTGATGAGCGGGGTTTTGTCTTATTTACTAATTATAATAGCCAAAAAGGAGCAGAAATTATAGCAAATCCTCATGCTGCTTTGGTTTTTTGGTGGGCTGAACTAGAACGCCAAGTCAGAATTGTTGGTACTGTAGAGAAAATTTCTTCAGCACAATCTGATAGCTATTTTGAAATACGTCCCGCATATAGTCGATTGGGTGCGTGGGCTTCCAATCAAAGTGAGGTAATTGCCAATCGGGAAGTTTTAGAAACACAATTACAGGAATTTCAGCAAAAATATCAAAATCAGGAAGTTCCTCGTCCCCCTCATTGGGGAGGTTTTCGAGTCATTCCCCAGGAAATTGAGTTTTGGCAAGGAAGATCAAGTCGTTTACATGATCGTTTGTTATATAGTCGTGTAGATGATAGAAGCTGGAAAATCGAGCGGTTATCACCTTAATTTTTTGTAGTATGGGTAGCACCTGAGTTGGGAGTTCGGAGTTCGGTGTTTTTCCTTAACTTTTTTCGTGATAGTTACCAAAATTCTGATAATGATATTGATTTCTTGCCTAAGTGATTTGACCTTTTCTTGGTGAATAGCAACTCAATTCAACTAAAATAATCAGCCAATATTCCGTTTCGCGGGCTTCTTTTCCAGAAATTTCCATTTTAGGGAGAAAGTCTTTATCGCTCTGTGCTGAATGAGTTTCTCTTAAATTTTAACTCCTAACACCGTTCGCGTAGCGTCTCCGAAGGAGAAACTCCTAACACCGAACTTAGGTTGGGTCAAAAAAATGGCCAAGGTATTGTTCATGAAAGTTTATATTCCACCCGTGTTTAACGTTGAGCAATTGCAAATGATATTGCTTGATTTTTCCCCAATTTGGAATGCTCCCAGCAATTTCCTTGTGCTTGCTCTAAGCAAACCTGCAATTTTTTCGCCAAAATTTGGACATTAGGTTCATCTAATATCCCTAAGTGTGTACCTGGTATATCATGGATATCTAAACCGTCTTGAGCCAGATGTTTCCAGCCTCTATGTGTCTCGTAGCGACACCATCTCAAAACTTCCTTAGTAGTAAATAGAGTTACTCGACCAGGATAAACCTGCGGAACATAATCAGCCATTGTTGCCTGTTTTAGAGTTTTTATCAACTCCATGTTGTAATGGTTGGTATCTTCAGAAAAATTGTAATTACTCCACAGGTCATATTTGCTACGAGGATTCCCTGTTAAAAGTAACCGTAACCAATCTATCTTGGCGAGAAAATAGTATTGTTTAGCTTGTGGCGATAATTGTAACAAAGTACGCCCGTAAGCATACATGGTATGACTCAGAGAAGGATTCTCAATATACAGTTTAGGACTATAGGTATCAAACATTGCTAATAGAGCAACTTGCTCACCTTGAGCTACCAATTGCTGACCCATTTCAAAAGCGACTGTACCACCACTAGAGAAACCAGCCAGGAGATAAGGTCCATGGGGTTGGACAGTGCGAATTTCTTGAATGTAATGAGCAGCCATGTCTTCAACTCTAGTGTGAAGTGGCTGTTTACCATCTAGTCCTTGTGCTTGTAGTCCATAAATCGGTTGTTCTGAACCTAAGTAACGAACTAAGGTTTGGTAGCCAATGACATTTCCACCCAGAGCATGAACCAAAAATAAAGGGGGTTTACTATTGCGAATCGGCTGAATAGGTACTAGAGAAGACCAAGAAACTAAATTGTCTTTTTGATTGAGAATTTTTGCTAACTCTTCAATTGTTGGTGAGTGAAATAAGGTAGCAAGGGGCAGTTTTTGCCCAAGTTTTTGTTCAATTTGGGTGAACAATTTCACAGCTAATAAAGAATGTCCTCCTAACTCAAAGAAATTATCTGTAATTCCAATTGAGTTAATACCTAATACCCGTTCCCAAATCTCAGTTAACTGGGCTTCTATGGCATTACTAGGAGCAATAAAGGCTTTTTCTAAATTAGGTCGTGTTTGGTCAGGTATGGGTAAAGCTGAACGGTTTACCTTGCCATTAGCGGTAAGTGGGATTTCGTTAATAGAGACGAAGGCACAAGGAATCATGTACTCTGGTAATTTCTTTTGGAGAAACTGCCGTAATTCATTGATATTTTTGGGTGCATTTTGTTGATTTAGCACCACATAAGCCACTAGTCGCTTACATCCTGGTTCATCTTCCCTAGCAATAACTACTGTTTCTTCTACTCCGGGGTGTTGTGCAAGTCCGCTTTCAATTTCTCCCAACTCAATGCGGAAACCACGAATTTTTACTTGATGGTCAATTCTTCCCAAAAATTCAATATTTCCATCTGGGAAATAGCGGGCTAAATCCCCTGTTTTGTAAAGTCGTGATTCAGAATTTTTACTAAAGGGATGAGAAATAAATTTTTGGGCTGTCAATTCGGGTTGATTTAAATAACCAGAAGCTAAACAAACTCCACCAATATACAAATCCCCTGTTACACCAATAGGACAAGGATTAAGGTAAGAATCAAGAATGTGATATTGAGCATTTTGGATAGGTTTCCCATAGGGAATACTCTTCCAATGTGCCTCTACTTTGCCAATGGGATAATAATTAGACCAAACTGTAGCTTCGGTTGCTCCTCCTAAACTAATTACTTCTACTTCTGGAAATGTGGTTTTTAGTAAGTCTGGTAATGTGACTGGTATCCAATCACCACTCATAAATACCAACCGCAATAAGGGATGATAATTGCTAGATTTAACTGTGGGAAAAAAGGAAGCTAATTGTTGTAATGCTGGAGGTGCTGAATCCCAAAAAGTAATTGGTTCATGGCAAATAATGTTTAATAAAGCTTCTGGATCTCTCACATCTTGATGAGACACAACTCGAATAGAACCACCTGCGGCTAAAAGTCCGAATATGTCATAAACTGATAGATCAAAACACAAAGATGTGATAAATAAAATTCGGTCAGAGGAATTAACATTAAATGTTTTGTTAACCCAGGAAATTAGATTAATCACAGGTTGATGACGCACAACTACACCTTTTGGTGTTCCTGTAGAACCAGATGTAAAAATTATGTAAGCAATATCATCGGAACTAACAGATGTGATTAAATTGTCTATGGGTAATTGATCTAAATCGGAACGATGCCATATTTGCTGATTTCCTGATGGTTTCGCTGCACATTTATCTAAACAAATTAAGTGTTGTAGTGCGGGAAGCTGTGTTTCTAATTCCTGAATCTTCGGTAATAAATTAGTTTGAGTAACTAGACAATTAATTTGCAGTGAAGACAGGAGTAATTGAATCCGTTCTTGAGGAAAATTGGGTTCTAAGGGTACATAAGCACCGCCGGCTTTTAAAATTCCCAAAACTGCGGCAATCATCTCTAAGGAACGTTCTAGGTAAACTGCAACTAAGACTCCTGCTTGAACTCCTAGTTCTTTGAGTTGATGAGCTAATTGATTTGCTTGAAAATTCAGTTCTTGGTAGGTTAATTGCTCATTTTCAAAGATGACAGCTACAGCTTCTGGTGTTTTTTCTACCTGTAATTCAAATAATTGATGAATACAAATTTGTTGATCAAAATCTGCTGCTGTGTGATTCCACTCTATTAACATTTGATGTTGTTCATCTCCTGTTAAGAGGTGTAATTCTCCTAAAGTTTGGTAGGGATTGGTAGCGATACTAGATAATAAGGTTTGAATATGTCCCAGCATTCGCAGAATTTTATCGTCGTTAAAACTGCGTTGGTCGTATTTTATTTTAAGTAAAAGTTCTGTTCCTCCATAACCAACTAATGTCAGCGGAAAATTTGTTTGTTCTTCTAGCTGCACTTCCCAGTTTTTCCATGTTTCACACTGAGAATGTAAAGCGTGATTTAATTCATAGTTTTCAAAGACGACAATACTATTAAATAATGAACTTTCACCAGGAACATCACTCCAACCATGAATTTTTACTAGGGGAGTATGTTCATATTCTCGCAAATTTAACCACTGCGATCGCAATTCTTTTAAACAAGAAATTACAGGCATTTCTCCTAATATTTTTACTCGAATTGGTAGGGTGTTAGTTAATTGTCCTACCATTGATTCTGAGCCAGGTACAGATGAATAACGACAAGCTCTAGTTGCACCAAAAACAACGTCATTTTCACCACTATAACGACTCAATAATATAGCCCAAGCTGCCTGTACTAAGGTATTGAGGGTGAGTTGATGTTGTTGGGCTAAATCTTTTAATATTTGTGTATTTTGTGCTGATAGTCTAATTTCTTGTTCTCTAAAACCGCTTTGATCATGGGGATTTGGGTCTAATAATAAAGGAGTTGGTATATTAAAACCTTGAAGTAATTGCTGCCAAAAAGCTGCATTTTTTGACCAATCTTGTTGATGTAACCATTGAATATGATTTTTATAAGGATGAGGTTTCGTGATTTCTATTTCTTTTCCTTGAGAAAAGGCTTGATAAAATGTGAGAACTTCTTTAAGAATGATGAATAAAGACCGACCATCTAGCAAAGCATGGTGAAAAGTCCAAACAAATTTGTAAACAGATTCATTTAATTGAAACAATGCTAGACGCATTAATGGTGGTGTATTTAGCTGAAAGCCTATTGTGCGATCGCCCTGAAGATAAGATCGCAATTTTTGCTGTTGTTCTGTGTCAGATAAGTTACTCCAATCTTGTTGTTCTAGAGGAATAATTATCTGTTTATGTACTAATTGTAAAGGGTCATTTTCGCTTGACCAATCTAAGCTACTTCTTAAAACTGCGTGTCTTTCTAAAACTTTCAGCCATGCTTGTTGAAATAGCTTGATATCAAGTTTTTCTTGCACTAGACAGATAACTTGCTCAATATCAACTCCAGATTGTTGAGCAATTAAGCTATTAAATAGCATTCCTTCCTGTAGAGGGGAAAGTTGATATGAATCTTCTAGATTTACTAATTTCATTTTGGGTGAATTTGCAAAGACTGGGAACAAAAAGTTATTTAAATTAGTGTTCACTAGATAATACAAGATGTTTTCATACGGACAGGAAAAGCTATTAATTTTATGACCAACTTCAGTTTTAACTACATCAAATTTATCTAGTGAATTACTGTTTTAGTGATGGTAGATACTTTTATTCATTATGAATCCAGAAAAGTGAACTCATTAATACGTCACTAAAAAAATCTACCTATGATTTTTCACTGTAAGTCATTTTTCGGTATTATTTGTATTTTTTTTGTATATTTATGATTAATTATTCGTGTTGCTAGAAATGTTATCTAATCTCCGGTAAAAATTATATTGAATATATGTTTCTTAAAGTACAGTCAAATTATCATAACTTTATATATATTAAATAAGAACTATCAAAAAGATAGAACATGGATATATACCACGTTTATTTTGAGTATTTATCATTATTGATAAGTAGTAGAGATATTTTTCTCCTTTCTCATGGGTAGCAGGCAAAATATCCGAATTAATCCAGATTTTAACATGGATGAGTTTTATCAGCTACTAGGTTATGAGAATTACCTTAAATTCTTAGTTATTTGTAAAATCAAGAGGTTCAAAATTGCATTACTCATTGCTATATTATTGGTTTTTTACTAAAATGAATCTAAGTTTTAATACACATTTTTAACTGTATGCGAATTATACATATATTAAATCATGTCCAGGAAGTCGGTAATGGAATTGTCAATGTAGCTGTAGATCTGGCTTGTTTACAATCTCAATTTGGTAATGATGTAGTGGTAATTTCAGCGGGGGGAGAATATGAAAAATTATTAAGTAAACTTGGTGTTAAGCATTACACAATAAATCAAAATCGCCAGCCAATAAATATCATTAAGGCGGCGGTAGCTTATCGAGCCATTGTGCAAGAATTTCAGCCAGATATAGTCCATACTCATATGATGACTGGCGTAGTTTTAGCATGGGCTTTAAGATGGACAAGTAAGTATATTTTGGTATCTACCGTCCATAATGAATTTCAACGTAGTAGTGTATTGATGGGTTTGGCTGACCGAATAATTGCTGTTAGCAAAGCTGTCAAAAATTCGATGGTACAGAGGGGAATTCCTGAACAGAAATTGCGAGTAATTTGTAATGGGACTTTGGGTAGTCCCCGCACTCGGAAAATATCGGATTATCAACCTTTACGTTTACAACATCCGGCGATTATTACCGTGGCAGGAATGTATAAACGAAAAGGTATTATGGAATTAATAGCTGCTTTTGAGCAAGTTGCTCAAGATTTTCCCGCAGCACATTTATATTTAGTGGGTAATGGACCCGATAAAGAAATATTTGAGTCTCAAGCCCAAGCAACAAGTGTTAGTAGTCAGATTCATTTTGAAGGATTTCAGCCGGAACCGCAACGTTATTTACTAGCCTGTGATATTTTTGTCTTGGCTTCTCACCGTGACCCCTGCCCCTTGGTGCTTTCAGAAGCGAGGGAAGCAGGTGCGGCTATTGTGGCTACTGAGGTAGACGGCATCCCAGAGGCATTGAATAATGGCAAAGCGGGGATGTTAGTTCCGGCACATAATAGTCATCAGTTAGCGCAGGCATTAATTAAATTATTGAGTGATGCAAATATACTTGAGGAATGGCGACAGCGATCGCAGGAAAATCTAGAATGGTTAAATGTAAATCGTGTACATCAAGAAACATTGGCCGTATATAAAGAACTAAGTTTTCAACAAACTTTTTCTTCATCTACACAACCTGATTAATATTAGTTTTACCTACCGCATTTGTTGGGTTGCGCTGTCGCTTAACCCAACTTACAAAAAATGTTGTTTTAGATAAAGGGAATAGTATAGCCATTCTTTTTTATTTCATATCCCAGCTTGAGTTAATACTTCACTCAAATCAGCAACTAAATCTAAAATTTCTGCCCACTCTGCTAAATAACCATAATCCAAATTTTCGGCTTGTAACTTAATTATCCCCAAAACATCACGCCATTGTTTTTCCGATTTACTTCCCTTTCCCCAGCGCAGTTTTTGTAAAATAAGATCTTCTGCTGAAGCTATCCAAAATACTGATATTTCATCTAAATCAACTAATATTCTCCGTTGCATTTGTGATATAGTAAAAGGTGAATTATCCTTAATATAAATATCAGCATTAGCAATAGTTTCGGTATGGGTAATATTCAACATATTTCCACAGCCACGTTGCAAATCTTCTACTGCACCTGCTGGACAATAATATCCAGATGCTTCTAAAGTTTTTACCAGTAAATCTATTTGATTTGGTTTAACTTCTATCACCAAATCTAAATCACGAGTAGAACGGGGTTCTCCATGAATAGAACTAGCAACACCTCCACTAACATAATAATCAATATTAATTGATTCAAAAATTTGATGAAGTTCTCCTGCTAAAGAAATTGAATCTTGAATCCACATATTTTCATCAATACCTTTTGGGTAAAAATCAGGAGTAAACTTTTCTCCTAATATAGCACGAGTAAATATATTCCGAATTTCCTGTATAGTGAAATTTGGATGTCGAAATTTAATTCCTACAAGGCATAGTTTTTTTACTCCTTTTTCATGGCTAATAAATCTTTCTATGCGTTGTTTTAATGATAGTTGTCGCCACTTTTTAAAGAAATAAATATCAGCTTCTATAGCTGTATCTTGGCTTTGGGGTTGATAATTAGGTTTGAAAATTGTTGAGAAAGACAAGTTTGATTTTTCTAGCATAGTTTAGATATTGAGGACATAACAGAATTATTATAAAAAATCATAACCATAAATTACTCTTTTAACACAAAAATAGTTAGTACACCACGGTGTAAGTGAATAAATAATTTTCATGAGATGATAAACAAGCAGAACTAGAACAAGGATAAAAGCAGAAAAATCACCAAAAGGGGTAATCGGCAGAAAATTCCCCTTTTGAAGCCGGATTGAGAATGTTTTTCTCCTCACAAAAGGACTGTAAAATACCCTCTACTTTTTCCCTGTTACCGAGTTTTAAGAGAAGGAAAATTTTTCCCACCTAGTTCAATTTGTCCAGTTACGCACCCAGTTTTTAACCTGGTTACTAAATACTCTAAATCATTGGCAATAAAATTTGTTCCATGATCTGGTTCTACTAAACTAATTAAATTGACATCATTTATTATTTGATTACCTAAATCAGCAATTCCTAAAAAATTGAAAACTCCTGATTCATAAGTTCCACAAGGTACAGAAGGATTATTCATCCCCACACAATATTCATTTTCTTGAAACCAATCAAAATCGGGATAGCCATGAAAGTGGACTATGGGCGCACCATTGGCAATTAATTCTGGTGTGTATAAAGCCGCAGCTAGACTAATAGCTAACATGACATAAATATCATAGGAAGGTTTGATATCTGCCTTTTTTGAATTACTTCCTAAGGGTAATTGCAGATGTAATTTATCTTGTAAACCAATCCGCAGAATATCAGACTCGATATTTAAATCTGTTTTATTCGCACCAGAACGTGAACTAACTAGCCAAATATCAGGTATTTGCTTAAATCTATTTTCTGCGTTAATATTTAATTTTATATAGCGTCTACCTTGTTCATTTTGACGAAGTTCATAACTATTGAATCCGAGTACAGGTAATAAATTTTCCCATTCATCAATAGTGATTTCTGGTTTACCTACATAATGAGGAGGTTCGGCATAAGCGACAAAACCATAAGATACTCCTGTTCTGCCATTAACGATGACATTGACAATATCTCTATGGGATTTTCTTTTAATAATTTCATCTAATTTAAATCCGGCAGGAAATAAACCTGTAGGTGCTAATTCTTGCCCTAATTTAATCAATTTTTCAGCATAATTTGATAGGTGAGGATTATATTCTCCTAGTTCAAAACGACTAATTAATAAGGGAGTAATTGGTACAAATACTTTAGGAATAAGTGACTTCAAAGCAAAGTCTTCAATTTGATCTTGAGTAAATTTAGAATCAGAAAGATTCATATTCAAAATCGAAAACTTTTCACTAGATACACCAATAACAATTTCCGAGAAAGTTTTAACTAGTGTATTTATGCCAATGCGGATTTTTTCTGAATATGGTGTGAGTGGATTAACAAATTCATCATCTATATCAGTCAGAATTACTACTTGTGTATTAGTAGGATCTTCAACATATTTAGCAGCGTGATCTTCAGCCCAACTACTTAATTTAGCAATTTGGATAACGGACATTTGTTGTTTTTCTCTTAGCCATGTATAAGATAACTTATACCAAGCTTCAGCTATAAATATTCCTAATTTTCTTAACCATGAGTTTGGTCTTTCTACATCTATTACAGCATCAATATCTGCTCTAACACTGTGCATTTTTAAGGATTTATGCCAGTTAATAATAGGAATTTTGATGGTATGTTTTAATTCGGTTGTGGCTTCTCTCCAGGGAATGACTTTAACACTATGCTTTTGAAGATAGAAAATTAATTGTTGGCGAAATCTGACAATAACTTGATTATGATAATTATCCGGTAAAGGTCTAAAAGTAACATTTAAGTTTTCAGCCATGAATTTAGGATTAATAATTGGGGCTTGATATCCTGTGGGTGATTCTCCAGAAAAACCACCAATTAATTTACCAATAGTTTGTAAACTAACGCCTTGAATCAACGGTTCATGGGCATAGTTATTAGTAACATTCATTTCCTGGATCAATGCTAAAATATCTTCTTTATATGTGGCTATTTCTATTTGGATTTCTGGAGTAATTACACCTTTGGGAGAACGAATATTCAGTTTGTTATTTTCTGACCAGAATAATACACCTTGTTGAGTGAGTTTCGCTAAAATTTCTGCTGCGTTCATAACAAAATTTCCTGTGTTTAAAAATAG
This sequence comes from Dolichospermum sp. OTE_70_metabat_362_sub, assembly GCA_031374905.1. Classification (GTDB taxonomy): domain Bacteria; phylum Cyanobacteriota; class Cyanobacteriia; order Cyanobacteriales; family Nostocaceae; genus Dolichospermum. Next base: position 74 of record JANMGZ010000256.1, on the reverse strand, counting down.
GAAGTTAGAAAAGAGGACACCTGGCTGAATTAGGATTGTCCTAATCTAGCGAAGTGTCCCAATAATCAAGGAGG
>JANMGZ010000235.1:0-3966 GCA_031374905.1 Dolichospermum sp. OTE_70_metabat_362_sub | reverse complement strand
TTTTTCCCTTCTTCTAAAACCAAGCCAATTTCGGGAAGTAGTTCTTCACCATCTCCCAAAACTATGAAATCGAAAAAATCTGTATAGGGTTCGGGGTTAGATGTTGCTGTTTGTCCACCTGCAAAAATTAGCGGATAATTTCCCTGTAACCGTTCTTCTCTAGTGACGGGAATTCCCGCTAAATCCAACATTTCTAAGATGTTAGTTGCGCCTAATTCGTAACTGAGACTAAAGCCTAAAATATCGAAGTCCGTTAACCACCGTTTAGATTCCACTGCAAACAGGGGTGTCTGCGTGGTGCGGAGTTTTGCGGCTAAATCTGTTCCTGGTAAGTAAGCGCGATCGCATAACTGGCGAGGCTGGGCATTCAAAATGTTGTATAAGATGATATGCCCTAAATTTGATGCCCCCACCTCATATACTTCTGGATAGGTCAAAACCCAGCGGATTGTTGCCGTATCCCAAGGTTTATGGACTGCTAAACGCTCATTACCTAGATAACGAGCAGGTTTTAAAATATCTGAAGTTATTAATTGTTCAACTAAAACAGCCACTTTGCTATCTTCTAGCTACCATAAATTACAGCTAACCACCCCAACACTAGCATTAATTAAAGATTTTGACAAAAATAACCCGAAATTCAGCACGCTAAGTATTTTTAGACCTAGGTAGAGGCGAATAGCAGTTTTAAGTAGTCGGACAAAATTAAATCTACGTGTTGAAAAAGGGCATAGGAAATAGATAAGCAATACAGGAATTTTTATTTTTTCCAAAAATATTTAATTAATTTTGCTTGGGTACTTATACTCAAAACGGTTGAGACATGGACTTTTGTAAAATCACGAAAACCCTAGATTTATAGGCGGTTAGAAACCGCGTCTACACAGGCAAAACCCACCTACGTGGGTTTCAAATCCTCGATTTTTCGTTAGTCCGCGCAGGCGGACTTTGTTTGTGTAGCCGTGACTTCTAGTCGCCGGGGCTTAAACTGGAAAATTTATGTTGCATTTGCTATAAAATAATCTTTCTAGGGTGCATTTGATCACGAAGAATTAACTATGGTTATAAAAATCCGCAAAAAATATCTGCAAAGATCAATTTTAGAAAAATATTTATTTTTGCCTGGTTTGTTAACTAGTATTTTATCAATAGGATTATGGCAAATAGGTGTTTGGCAATCTTTAGAATTACTCACATCTAACTTATTATTACAAACTCGTTATCATTTAATTCAAGATCATTGGGATCAACGGATAGCAATTATTGCTATTGATGACCAGACTTTGGCTAAATATGGAGAATTTCCGATTTCACGCGATCGCTATACTCAACTATTAGAAACCCTGGAAGCCTCACCCCCAGCGACAATTGGCTTTGATATCCTCTTTACTGAACCGACTCAGTATGATCCAGCATTAGCAGAAGCAATGGCAATCAATAATAGCATCGTTTTAGCAATCGCTCCTAGTGCTGGCCAAAAAACTCTTCTTCCTGTCCCCATTTTAAACAACGTCACAGCTAAAGGCCATATTGTTAGTAATGCAGACATAGATGGCATAACCCGACAAATTTATCTATATATTAATCAAGTTCCATCTTTAAGCATTAAATTATTAAAAATATACAACCACAACTTACAACAAATTATTACTACAAACAATAAAAAATCAACTTCACAACCGATAATTATCCCATCTGAGCAAACAAACACTCCAGAACAAACAATATTGATTAACTGGGTAGCACCTACTAACACAATTCCTACTTATTCTTTTATTGATGTAATTGACCGTAAAATAGATACTGTCAAACTCAAAAATAAAATTGTTCTTCTCGGTTTAACAGCTACAGGTGCAAAAGATATCCTCAAAACTCCTTTTCAAGAAACACCACCTACTGCGGGTATTTATGTACACGCTGCCACTATTGATAATCTCTTAAATCAGAGATTTTTGCAAAAATTACCCTGGCAATTAGAAATATTTTTACTAATTTTTATTGCTGTCGCTGTAAGTTACTTATTTCTGCCTTTAAAACTTCATCAACGGACTCTAGTTTTAATATTATTACCTTTAGCTTGGTTTAGTATTTCATTATTTGTGATTATCAAATATCATACTTGTTTACCTATTGTTAGCCCTATTAGTACAATACTGTTATCCATCATCACAATCCAATGGCAAGAACAACAAGAAAAACAACAATTAATGAGTTTATTTGCCAGTCATGTTTCTCAAGAAACAGCCAGTTTAATTTGGCAAAAACGGGATCAAATTTGGCAAAATGGGCAATTAGAAGCCCAAGAAATGGTAGCAACTGTATTGTTTAGCGATATCCGCAGTTTTACCAGCATTTCTGAGGGAATGACACCACGAGAATTATTAGACTGGTTGAATAAATATCTTGGTGCTATGGCTGAATGTGTACAACAGCATCATGGAGTAGTTGATAAATATATTGGTGATGCTGTCATGGCTGTTTTTGGTATTCCTTTTGCACATCATAAACTAGATGAAATCCAACAAGATGCCATTAATGCTGTAGCTGCTGCCATGTCCATGCAAGAAAAATTAATATTATTAAATCAGGAGTTAGCAACATTAGGTAAACCAACCATTCATATAGGAATAGGAATACATACAGGTTTAGTCGTTGCTGGTAGTATGGGAGGTTCACAAAGATTGAATTATTCTGTATTAGGAGATGCTGTCAATGTTGCAGCCCGTTTAGAACAACTCAACAAAAATACTCAAGATAGAAATCCTTATAGTATCTTAATTAGTGAAACTACATTTCAATTAATTAAATCTCATTTTTCTACCCAAACATTACAGGAAATGCAGTTAAAGGGGAGACAACAATTAACAATGATTTATTCTATTACAGGAAATAAATTATAATGGCTAAAATATAATATGATAAAGTTATAAATTAAAAATTTGGTGATTCCGTGAATAAGCATCTCTTAATAGCCCTAATCACAAGTATTGTCTGGCAAAATTTCTCTGATCAAAGTTATGCACAAACACCCTATTGTATTGATAAAAATCAGAATCAATTTAACATTTCTTTAAATAGCGATCGCCAAAATAATGTTACTATCATCGGTAAACTTCCTGGAAATCATTATGTAGTAGTTATTCCGGGTGATTCAGAAAAATTATTAACTACTGTAAAAAGTTATATTGCAGATGCCTTTTTAGCTAAAGATAAACGAGGAACTTATATTCATGCAGGCGGATTTAAAAATCGGCAAGAGGCAGAATGTGCATCTAACTTTCTAAGATCCTACAGTTTAGATGCGCGAGTGGTTTATTTTCATTAAACCTGCTTATCTAGAAATAGAGAACCAAGATTTTTAAAGTTTGTACTTATTTAATTTTCAATTTGCAAGGTGCTATTTATGGAAAAATTATGGGCTTATAACCTAACATTGATGACTGTAGGCTTAATTACAAGTCTTCAAGCTTCCGCTGCTGATTCCATTAAAATTAATATTGATCGTTGGTTAGAAGTACGTCGTCCACAAGGAGAAGTAATATATTCTCGTGGACAAACAGTACAAAAAGCCACTAATGGAATGCGACTACAAACAGTAGGAGAAACTATCACGACAAAACAAGGTTCTAGCGTCATCTTGGCTATTGATATAAATACTGGTTTAGTTAAAGTTGCCGAAAATACAACAGTAACAATTAAAAAATTAGCAAGTGGTAATAAAGGGCAAAAAATTACTGAACTTGAAGTTAAATCTGGGCAAGTTAATCTCCAAATTCGCCCCTTAACTCATAATACATCTCGCGTAGAAATTACAACCCCCGCAGGTATAGCTGGGGTTAGAGGGACAGAATTTGGTGTGAGTGTCCAACAAGATGGAAAAACGGGAGTTGCTACTAGAAAAGGTGCAGTAGCTACCTCTGCTCAAAATCAAACAAGATTAGTAAAAGCTGGGTTTCAAAATATTAC
>JANMGZ010000234.1:0-1583 GCA_031374905.1 Dolichospermum sp. OTE_70_metabat_362_sub | reverse complement strand
GGAGTATTTCGGTAAAATAGGAATGGAATTAGTCATTAATGAGCAAGATGGGTTTGCAAGAGTACTGCAACCCGAAACAGAAGAACATGATGACAATCCCCTGCCACGGCTTATGAAGAAACAGACGCTTAATTACGAAGCTACTTTATTGGCTGTAATTCTTCGGGAAGGGCTTGAAGAGTTTGATATAAAAAGTGACGGCAATAAATTTTATCTTACTCAAAAAGAAATTAAAGAACGGATAGAACTTTTTTACAAGGAACAATCAAATAAAAGTAAGCTCTGGAAAGATTTATCAAAACCCATAACGGCTTTATTAAACATTGGTATATTAAAACTGAACCGGGAAGATCCATCCAATAAGGATAATAACAAGTATGAAGTAAAGCGGATAATCAAAGCATTTATCAGTAATGAAAAACTGGAAGAAATAAAGAATAAGTTAAACAACTATGTCAACCCTGTTCAGTAATAATAATGCAGATAATGGCTACCGGTTAAGATACCTTGAAGTGTTTAACTGGGGTACATTTAATGGTAAGGTTTACAGATTACAGCCTGATGGCCGCACATCCCTGCTTACAGGTGCCAATGGAAGTGGAAAAACTACATTGATTGATGCCTTGTTAACTATTTTAGTTCCTACAAGCAAACGATTTTACAATCAATCTTCCGGTGCAGAATCAAAAAAGGAAAGAGATGAAAATTCGTATTTCTGGGGTTACTATGGAAAAACATTTTCCGAACTGGAAGAGAAATCTAAAACAGAACAATTAAGAACCAAAGCAGATAATCCTTACTCCGTATTACTTGCCTGTTTTCAAAATTCAGGCACTCAGCACACCATTACATTGGTACAGGTTCGTTGGTATGCCAACGGAGGTTTACAAAAGGTATTTATTGTTTCTCCTTATCCGCTGAATGTTAATGAACACTTCGGAAAAGACCACTTTGACCTGAAAGGAGAATGGAAGAAAAAGCTGATGAAGCAATACACAAAGACTGAAATTTATAATAGCTTTAAAGAATACGCTGCCAGGTTTAGCGAATTATTTGGGTTAAGAGATAAAGCCCTTTCTCTATTCAGCCAAACAGTAGGCATTAAAGTATTGGGTGACTTAACCAACTTTATACGACAGGAAATGCTGGAAGAAGCGGATGCGGAGGAACAGTTTAAAAGCCTTTATAATCATTACAGCGATTTGTTGATTAGTCATAAGGCTATTCAAAAAGATGAAAAGCAACTTGAGCTTTTAGAGCCGGTGATGAACAATAAAAATAAACTTGAGGTTCTCCGTAATAATAAACAAAGGCTTGATTTCATAGAAGAACAAATGCCCTTTTATCTTGGTAAAATTGAGTATGAATTATTAGAAAAAGATGTTGAAAGATTGGAACTTGAAATAGAGGTAGCCAAAAAAGATAAGGAGTTGGTTTCATCAGTAGTTGAAAGGTTAGATAAAGATAAAGAGCATTTAATAACCCAACGGGCTGCCCTTAGTATTGATAGCCAAATTTCGCTGTGGAATAAAGATATTGATACTGAGACCGAGAAACGCAAACGAGTCGGGCTGAATCCCGAA
>JANMGZ010000198.1:0-8017 GCA_031374905.1 Dolichospermum sp. OTE_70_metabat_362_sub | reverse complement strand
TTCGGGCAATATTTTTCTTTTTTAGCGCGCCCTGGAGGACTTGAACCCCCGACATCAGGTTTTGGAGACCTGCGTTCTACCAACTGAACTAAGAGCGCACAAGCTTTTCTTGTTACAGTTATTGCGCTGAACTTTTTTTAGTTTAACGCAATTTCGATTCCTATTGTAACTTATTTTTTTTTATTTGGCAAGTTAGCGGCAGATGCCGCTTGCAGACTGATTTTTGCCGATCAATTCACTATCCTGATTACAGAGCGCGGTCAAATCTTTGTTTGATGCGCGTTGCTTTACCGACGCGATCTCGTAGATAGTACAGTTTAGCACGTCTAACCTTACCACGACGCAATACTTTAATGCTTTCAACCAGGGGAGAATGGAGCAAAAATACTCGTTCCACACCCACACCTTGGAAAACTTTGCGGACTGTAATAGTTTCGTTGATGCCACCATTCCGCATGGCTATAACTACGCCTTCGTAAGGTTGCACACGGAATTTAGTGCCTTCCTGAATTTTGACTCCTACCTTAACTGTGTCACCGACATAGATATCGGGTAAATCAGATTTCAATTGTTCCGCTTCAATCGAGCGAATAATCTCTTGGGCGTTCATTACTTCCTATGTTTTTTGAAAAAACTCACAATCGTTAATTATAAATCTATAACTGCCTAAGAGTCCAGACATTTGTAGAAGGAGTTCGGAGTTAGGAGTTCGGAGTTCGGAGGAAGAATAAAATTACCCAATGACCAATGACCAATGACCAATTGCTGTTGTAAAATAGACAGTGTAAGGATTCAGGGGGAACCAGGTAACTGGTCACAAACGCCTATAGAAACTATCTTTGGTAATATTCAAGGTTTAAAGTCCAGCCAGCTAAAACAACTCCAGCGGCTGTACCACCAGCGGATATCAGGCGATCGCATTACGACAGCAGAGTTTGCCCAACGTTTAGCAGCAACTAGTACGGAAATTAATCAGCCTATTTGTGCCTATGTCAACCGTCGCGGGCAAGTGATTCGGGTTGGTGTGGGTACGCCGCGGCAAACACAAATTCCGCCCCTAGAACTGCCTCGTTATGGTGCAGAACGTCTGAGCGGTATTCGGTGTTTATCTACCAATCTCAAGTCAGAAGAACCGAGTGAGTCAGCTTTAACGGCTATGGCTTTGCAGAGATTGGATGCCTTAGTAGTTTTAAATATTACTGGCGGAGGATTTACAAAGCGTGGTGGTGGTTCAACTGGGTACGTCAAAGAAGCTTATTTAGCGCATCTGGTAGCCAACAGCAGACAGTTAGTGGCGACGCAATCCTCTGGTACTAGTATTTCAGATACGGGAATATATTCCCACATATCACCACCGTTGAGTTTAGATGATTTAGCCGAGCAGGATTTTCTAGACTTAGTAGAAAGTTTAGAAGCGGAATTTAGTCGGGAGTATGTAGCTCAAGACGTAGACACTGATCATGATCGGGTGGTAATTGTGGGGGTATTAACCGAAAATATCACTCCGCAACAATTCCAAGACATCATAGTGGAATTGAGCCGCTTAGTGGATACGGCTGGAGGTGTTGTCTTACAAACCTTACAACAAAAGCGATCGCGTATTCATCCCCAAACAGTTATTGGTGAAGGTAAAGTTCAAGAAGTGGCGATCGCTGTGCAAACTCTAGGCGCTAATTTGGTAGTATTTGATCGTGATCTTTCTCGCTCCCAAGTTCGCAATTTAGAAGCACAAATTGGTGTTAGAGTGATTGACCGCACCGAAGTAATTTTAGATATTTTTGCTCAACGCGCTCAATCTGGTGCAGGTAAATTACAGGTGGAACTGGCACAGTTAGGCTATATGCTGCCACGACTCACAGGCAAAGGTGAGGGTATGTCTAGACTAGGCGGTGGTATTGGTACAAGAGGACCTGGTGAAACCAAGCTAGAAACAGAACGCCGAGCTATTCAAAGACGGATTTCTCAACTACAACATGAAGTTAATCAATTACAAGCTCATCGTTGTCGCTTACGTCAACGACGACAAGACCGACAAGTTCCCTCAGTAGCATTGGTAGGTTATACCAATGCTGGTAAATCTACTTTACTCAACGCCCTTACCAATTCGGAAGTATACACGGCTGACCAACTGTTTGCTACCCTTGACCCCACAACCCGCCGCTTAATGCTTCCCCATGCTGAAACGGGCGCACCGCAGGAAACTCTTATGACGGATACTGTAGGGTTTATTCATGAGTTACCCGCATCCTTGATGGATGCTTTTCGGGCAACGTTGGAGGAGGTAACGGAAGCGGATGCTTTACTGCATTTGGTAGATTTATCTCATCCTGCTTGGTTAAATCATATTCGCGCAGTTCGGGATATACTCGCGCAAATGCCAATTACACCAGGACCTGCGTTAGTGGCTTTTAATAAAATTGATCAAGTTAGTAGTGAAACACTGGCTTTAGCTAGGGAAGAGTTTCCTTTAGCAGTGTTTATTTCTGCTAGTCAGCGGTTAGGAATGGAAACTCTACGTCAGCGTTTATCTCTATTGATTGAGTACGCTGTTGGTGATGATTGATAGTTTTTAGATCCCTGGCTTCTTTGACAAGTCGGGGATATTCCAGCCATTCACCGCTTAATGAATAATCAAACTATCTTTAGTCAGTTCTAAAAAATCATAATTCATAAATAACTCAACCATTTGGGCAATATTTTGGATAAAAATTTGTTCAATTTGTTTATTACTAATATTACCCGTCGTTATTAACAGTAGTTTATAAGGCTCTTTTTTAATTAGAAAAGAATCTAAAAAGTCTTTATCTTTAGTAATAACAATTCTCTGTTCTATGATTGATAATTTGTTAATTTCTGAATCGGGAGTTGCATTTTGTAAAGGAAGATTTTTGGTGTGTATAACGTCATAACCTAATTTTTCCAATAAATTTGCAATCCGTTCTGGTAATTGAGCATCAATTAAGAATTTCATGAAACTAATTGTCGAATACTTTTAACTTGAGTGAGTTGAGTAGCAAAGGTGAGAACTGCTAAAATATCTTCGGATTCTAAATCATTATAATCTTCTAAAATATCATCAATACTCATTCCTGAACTCAAAAGTTCCAAGATCATTTCTACAGGATAGCGTAATCCACGAATACAGGGTTTACCATGACAAATATCGTGGTTAATTGTTATTCTCTCTAATACTAGGTTATTCATGATTTTAAATATTATCATCAGACTAAATTAATTATATCTTTTTTGTTGGGGGTTCTCAAACAATCTGACAACTAGCACTAATTTTGTGAAAATTTGACATAGGTGTTGGGTTTCGTTACCATTGCTCCGCAACGCTAACGCGAACAACCCAACCTACTCGCTAGGATTTCCTACTCATAAACTCTACTTCGATGTGCAATCAACAAAATAGTTACCAGTTTTGAATTATCGTCAATTTGATAAATAACTCGATAGTCACCCACACGATAACGATAATAACCTGATAATTCACCTTTCAGAGATTTTATATTAGGGTAATTACGAGGATCAATCTTTAAGATTTCAAAACACCTATCTAACTTTTTTTGTAAAGTTCCAGAAGCAGACTCAAAAAAGACTTGAGCATCAATGCCAATAACAACTGTATAATTAATATTTTCGTTTAAGTTGCTCAATAGTAATTACCTTACCTGCTTGAATATTCTCTTTCGCTTGAGCAAAATCTTGTTTAAATCCTGGAATTTTCAATAACTCTTCCGAAGCATCATTATCTTCTCTATCTGCTAAATACGCTAAGAAATCAACAGCCACTAATAATCTTTCTGGTGATAGTTGATCAACATATTCTTGAATTTGTTGACGAATTTCTACTGTATTCATAAATAATCTTTGCTATTCTAAGTCAATTATAATATAAATATATCTCTTCCTCATAAAGATGATTTAACAATCCAGCAATTATGGTGCGTTACGCTGTCGCTAACACACCCTACATTAGTATTTTAATAATTCTCTTCTTCCTGCCATTTTTTCAATTTATGTGTTATACTGTGAACATTATCTCGACTTCTAAAAAATAAATTTTTCCGCCAAAGGCGGAGGGTTTAAGAAGGGAAAAGAAAAGAAGGGCAGAGGGCAAAAGAGCAAGAGTATAAAGGGCTACAAAGTCCTGGGGGGAGAAATCGTCAAACGAAAACCCAGGTCGCCGTACCCGTTGACGCGCCCACCCCCGTTACGATCAGCAGAGCGACAGTTGATCTGAAGCATCGAACTTTTGAAAATGTCCCGTTAATAATCTGACGCAGGTAACAGCTAAACTATAGAGATCACTATTATGGTAAGCCATACCGCGAAACTGTTCTGGTAGTGCATATCCTGGAGTTCCTGTGATAGTCCCAATTCTGGTTAAAATACTGCCGCTTGTTTCTTTGGAAACACCAAAATCAATCAGGAATAATTTACCGTTTTTACTTCTAATAATATTTTCTGGTTTGATATCTCGATGAATGACTTTGTTATCATGAATAAATTGTAAAACTGGTAATAATTCTATTAAGATATTTATGATTTGTGGTTCGTTTAATATGCCTTGATTTTGAAATTCTTGGAGTAAGTTTTGACCATCAATAAAGTCTTGGACTAAATAAAGCCGATTATCTTGGGAAAAGAAGGCTTCTAAGTCTGGTATTTGGGGATGTTTTCCTAGTTCTTGCAATCTTTGGGCTTCTTGTTGAAATAATTCTGTAGCTTTTTCTAATGCTGCGCTTCCTGCTTGTTGGGGTAAGAATTGTTTAATGACGCAGGGTGTATTTAATCTTTTTTCATCTACGGCTTGAAATGTTCTGCCAAAACCACCTTCTCCGAGGAATTTAAGGGGACGATAACGATTATCTAGAAGGATTTTATCGCCGCATTCTTTACAAAAGTTAGTACCCTGGGGATTTTGATGAATACAGGCGGGGTTAAGACATTGACTCATGGTAGATGGTGGGTATTTCTAGGGATGATTATACTATACTAAGAACCGCCAGGGAATAAATTCCCTGTCTAATAGCTGAAGTCCGTTAAAACGGACTAGGAATTTTTTTAAGTGTTTAGTCATCTTTAGATGACTTGCGCTATTAGCAAGGAACTTGAGTTCCTTGCGGGATAGAGGTTTTAGGTTAAAGTTTTCATCAAAGCTAGTTCAACGTAGTCCTCTCTGGGCTGTTTCATACTCACTTCTACACTAGGTCCAAAATATTTGGTCATTTTTTCATGCTTCTGTTGCCAAGTATCAAAAGTGATTAGTGGTGAGTCGAATTCTAGAATTAAGGTATAAGCCCCATTAATTTCAGTTTCTCGCAAACCTGTTACTATTGGTCTTGCGTCATCGGTGGGACTTAAACCTAAATAGGCCAGGGCTACATCTAGATGAGATTTTTGCCCATAGCAAAAGCGTGTGATATCTTTACGAATTTTAGTCTGTGTGACCGTTGCCTGTTGCTTTCTGAGTTCTAAAATTGATGGTGTGGTGGTTTGACTAAAGGGTATGGGTTTAAGTTCATTAGCTTTTAGGGCTAAACCTCCCAGTAATAGGGGAAAACCATAGAAAAAGCCCACTAGATTGAGGGTAGCGTTATCGGCAAAGTATGCTACAAAACCTGTGATGGTCAGTATACTACCTATTGTTAAACCAAGTGTTCCCAAAGAAATTCCGCCGAACATAAGTTAAGATTTGTATAATTTATTTTCATCTTTTATTATCATCGCTGATTAGTGACAGATTGGGAAAGAGAAATCTTGAGATTTTTCCTTTTTGCGTTAACTTTAAATTTGAAGTGTTTCAAAACTGGAAGCAAAAACATGGATATTCAGACAATTAAAGACCGAATTAGCACGGTTCAAGATAAACGTGAGCGGTTGCTAAGTCTATTAGAACAACCCAACTTAGGGACTTTAAGAGTTGATGTCAATCAAGCTTTGGAAGAATTAGATGATTTATTGGATGAATTTAAACGGACGATTCCCGAAGCAAGAAATAATTAACCCAAATTGTTAGTTATCTAAAATTTGGGCAGGGAAAAAGGTAATTGGTAAAATCTTTGCCTCTTGCCTTTTACCTGGTATGATTCGCGCCTTTGTGATTATTAATAATGTTAAGAAACAAGATCATTTACCCAACTTACATATTTTATTTATTAAGCAGAGTTCAATGTTTCTTCTGAAAATGAAGAAAATTTATGTCTATTTCCTAACTGGATGACTAAAGCAATGAGTTCCTTTGTTGGAATATCTTTTCTACAAACTTTATCAAATTTATGCTTAATTTTGTTGTTCTGAAAAGATAATTCATCTACGGAGGAATAAGCCAAAATTTGAGTGTTGGGAGATATATTTTTAATGTGATTAGATGCTGACCAACCATCCATAATTGGCATTTGTAAATCGAGAATGATTACATCAGGTTTATAGCATTGAACCATTTTTATAGCTTCTTGACCATTACTAGCTAAACCGACAACGTGAATATTTTCTTGAACAGAAAAAATTAATTGCAGGCTTAAACGAGTAAGTTCGTGATCATCAACTACCAGAACGCATAACTTAGAAGACTCGCGGGACAACATTAACATTCCAGAAAAAGAATAAATATGAATCCTTCTAGCAATACCCATGCTAATTTTCCCAATATAGGTCTGAAAGTCAATAAAATCATGATGATATAAATAAGTTTCAGGGAATTAGCAAAGGTATTGTTATATTGTATGAATATAAGTTAAACAATTCACTCTATCTTATGGGTGAATTTTAGACACCAAAAGCTGATATTCATGCAAAAGCTGCATTAAAAAAAATATTTTTTGCATAATACTGGGTTTGCAAGATTCATAACTTAAAAAACTGACACTATAGCAGTTTGACAGAAATGGAGGATAAGTAGTCGAACAAAATTAAATTCACTGGTTGAGACAGGAAACTGTTAACTGGGAATAGATGCCAAAAAGATCAGTTTTGTAATTAATTCTGTCCCATTACTTATCTAAAGATGGTATCTCCAAAATTACCAGAGTTTTTAGAATTTAATTGGGATTAGTTGTAGTGAATATTGAGAACTAAAATTCTGAATATTCACTCTATTTAAACGGAAAATACGACCCGAAAACCACACATTCTTAAACCACCGTCTGCTTCATTCCAACTTCTACTAGCACTCCGACAAAGTTCCGCACTAAAATTCCATGCACCACCTCTTAAAACTCGACGATGTTTGTCACCACCATCTTCCCATACACTAGCATTTGTAGGTGCGCCATGATAGTTATTATGCCAAGGATCTGCACACCATTCCCATACTAAACCGTGCATATCATATAAACCAAAAGCATTAGCAACTTCAAAATAACCAACATTAGTTGTTTCTTTCCGAAATCTACTTTTTGGTTCTACAGAATAAGTATCGCTACCGCTACAGTTAATTAAATCAGAAGTAATTGTTTCTCCAAAATGAAAAGATGTGGTAGTTCCCGCCCGACAAGCATACTCCCATTCTGCTTCACTAGGTAAACGATATTGTCTCCCAGTTTTAATTGCCAATCTGGCACAAAATTCCACAGCTTCATACCAAGAAACATTTTCTACAGGCAAATTTGCACCTTTAAATTTTGATGGATTAGGGTGCAATTCTTGTTTAATTGGAGGTAAAGCTGCTACTGTTCTCCACTGTAATTGAGTAATAGGATATTTCCCCATAAAAAATGGTGGAACTATGACTTGATGTTGAGGACGTTCATCATCATCACCCTCACAACTCAGAGAACCCATGATAAAATTTCCATTAGGAATTGATACCATATCTAAAGTTGTATTTCTGCCTAATTCTTCTTTAAAATATTTAGTATTCCGTCTATCTCTATTAACTTCTCTACCAGAAGTGTCTACCGTAATCACATAAAAATCAAAGTTGTATAAAGGAGGTAAGGGAACAGTAATTTTTGTAGGAGGTGCCGGCATTAATGGTTGTTTAGGAAAGGAAGAAAATTTGATAGCTACA
>JANMGZ010000191.1:0-2771 GCA_031374905.1 Dolichospermum sp. OTE_70_metabat_362_sub | reverse complement strand
CCTCCTTTCACGGTTCCCCTACCTAAGTAGGTTAACCACCGTGACGGAGGGCAAGTTTGTCGCTGCTTTTTGACCAAGGCAAATTTTTTTTGTCTAAAAGATATATATCGCGACATAGCTTGCTACGCGCCAAACGTTCTTTTTGACTGCTCGAATCAACAATTTGAGTGGCGTTGAGTTGGCATTCAATTGGCGTTGAGATGGCGTTGGATTGGCTTTTTTTGACCATTATTTTATCAATAAGGCTTTTTATTGACAGGTTAAATATATACATAATGTACTTAATAATGTAATATTGGCGTAAGTATGGCGTAGTATTGGCACTTAATTGGCGTAACATTGGCGTAAGCATGGCGTAGTATTGGCACTTAATTGGCGTTGAAATGGCACATTTTTGGAATCGAAATTTTGATTAAAAAAGGAACGACTAGATCAACGCTTGTGAAAAAAAAATAGCCAACTGGATAAAACTGGATAAAAATTGCTGCAAAAAAATAGTCAATAGATAGATTGGCATGATTCATATTTGCCTTTAACTTAGAGGAAAGCTGTGAGGTGAACCACAATCAATGTCAAACCTGATTGTTAGTTTTGACCCTGGTGCTTCCTTGACCAAGATTGTTTATGAACTAGCAACTGAAGGCCAACCATGTTTAATGACAATGGAGCCAGAAATGCTGAAGTTGCCCCAAAGTTCAATTGACGCTTATATGTCAAGTCGCAAGGGTCTGGAATCTTCTAAACCAGTAGATGAAGCCTGGGTGTCTTGTGCAGTAGACGGTGATACACAATGTACAGTAGTTGGATTCCTGGCACGTCAGTTTTCAGCATCTGCCAGACTAGATAAACTCAAGTACGAAACTTCAATTGACAAAGCCCTAGCAGTAATTGGTGCGATCGCTCAACACAATAAATTGCCGAACCGATTTTCACTATCGCTTACCTCACTATTACCCTATGGAGAATATCAAAATCGCCAAGCCTTTGAAGAACAGTTGCGAGTGGCACTCAAAGATTTTAAATTTCGGGGTCAAAGGTTGCGGGTAAAACTGGAACGATTCGAGTGTCTGCCTGAAGGTGCGGGATTAGCCATGATTCGCCAACGCCAGAACGGGAAAGAATGGTTTAACGCCCAAACCATTGCTGTGCTGATGTTTGGGCATCGCAATACCAGTCTGCTCTTATTTGAACGAGGGAAGATGACAGCGGGTTATACTAATGGGCTGGGCTTTCACCAAATGGTAAAGAGAGTAATTGAACGCACCTCTGGACAGGATGCCACCACTTTGACTGCTGCTATCTATGCAGCCGGTTCAGATATTACAGCAGATAATCAAGCAATTCGCGCTTTGGTTAAAAGCAGAGACGCAAAAAACATTGATTATGAGTTAAAGATGATTGTTAATGCTATTGCGACTGCTAAATCTGAGTATTGGTCTAGGCTTTACGATTGGCTGGAATCCACTTTACCTGCTGTCAACGAAGTGATTTTGAGTGGTGGTGCAGCTTTGTACTTAGAGCAAGAATTACAGGATTGTTTTGAAGAGATTACCACTTATTGGGGTAATGATTTACAGCAACAGGTACAAGCAGCATTGAAAAATGCAAAAAATGATGATCACTATACATTTCGAGAGCAGGAAACTTTGTCATTTAGGTTAATTGATGCTTTTGGTTTATTTATGCGATTTAGAGGGCAAAAGGAGAAAGTAGCATGACTAATAAGAAACAGCCTCAAAATAATGACAATAATAAACAGCCCAATAGTAATGGTAGTGGGAAATTGCCTGAAGCAAATGATACTGACAAACAATATAAAAATTTGAGTTTTCGGCTTCGTGCTTACTCAGATACTGCTGATGGAAAGTTAATTACATACTTGCAAAAAGGTAATGGACTTAGTACCAGCAAAGAAATGCTATTGCAGGCATTAAGAATGTGCTGGTTACCGTTAGCATATAAAGCACAAGCAGACGCAGGTATTAGTGAACAAGAACTGCGTCAAATAGGGTTAACTTGTTGTCATTCTCTGGAGCAACATTTAACTTATTTACGAATCGAATTAGGATTACCACTCAAATCAAGTGATGCTTTGCCTATACCTCTAAGTACGATGACTAATCCTCAAACCTTGGCTGCTATGTTTGGTTTAGATGCTAGTAATTTCACTAGTAATGATGATAGTAGTAACGAAGACGAAGGTAATAGTGATCAGGCAAACAATCAAATTGATTCTGACTCTTTTATTCCCGGTAAAGGGTCTTTTCATGATGACGATGACGATATGTTCGCAGATATTTAATTATCCATTAGACATCTCCGAAAAAGAATCTGAAACCTTTAACCTGTCTAGCTGAAAACCTAATTTTCGGAGAGTTCTATTAATGCAAGATTAATCCTTTTCTAAGAAACAGAAATGTTTCTTTACATCCATTAGGAGGGATCACTCGTAAACAGCTTCTGTCAAACTAGCCCTGTTCTGTCACTCTCTGAAAACAATAATCGAATCCATCTTTTGTAACTCTTATTTCATCAAGGTTTGACGCTTTTTTATGTATTAAAAAATCAAATTATTGCATAAAATGTCAAAACCAAACCCTCACAGACATTTCAAATATTGCATTTTCCCTACTCTGACAGAACAGGGTTAGTTAATAACATAGTTAAATCACAAAGGAGTAAATAACATGGCTGCAAGTCACTTCATTGATGGTGAAAAAGGTGGTGTTGGCAAGTCTTTGTTTGCCAGAGTTATGGTGCAATATTGCATT
>JANMGZ010000169.1:0-2060 GCA_031374905.1 Dolichospermum sp. OTE_70_metabat_362_sub | reverse complement strand
ATGGCAGTCAAAGAACGAGTCGGCTTGGTAGTGAGCGATAAAATGCAAAAAACTGTGGTAGTAGCCATAGAAAACCGCGCTCCTCACCCCAAGTACGGCAAAATCGTAGTTAAAACCCGCCGCTATAAAGTTCACGACGAGGAGAATACCTGTAAAACAGGCGATCGCGTGCGGATTCAAGAAACCAGACCCCTGAGTAAAACCAAGCGTTGGCAAGTTACAGAAATTCTGAACACCAAAGCTACATCGTAAACAGTTGTAATAACAGTTACAACGACCCCACAAGAGAGACCAGTTGTGATTCAACCCCAATCTTATCTGAATGTCGCAGATAATAGCGGTGCCAAAAAGCTAATGTGCATCCGCGTATTAGGTGCAGGTAACCGCCGTTATGGTGGCGTAGGCGATAGAATTATCGCCGTTGTCAAAGAGTCTTCACCCAACATGGCTGTCAAAAAGTCTGATGTTGTAGAAGCAGTAATTGTACGCACACGTAAAGCGATAAGTCGTGATAGCGGTATGTGCATCCGTTTTGACGATAATGCCGCAGTGATTATCAACAAAGAAGGTAATCCCAGAGGTACACGGGTATTTGGACCCGTAGCTCGAGAACTGCGCGACAAAAACTTTACTAAAATCGTTTCTCTGGCTCCGGAGGTGCTGTAATGGCAAAGCGCCCACAACCCAAAGTTTTTCATAAAATGCACGTCAAAACTGGTGATACTGTACAAGTCATCGCTGGCAAAGACAAAGGTAAAGTTGGTGAAGTGATTAAAGCGCTACCACAACTGAGCAAAGTTCTTGTCAAAGGTGTTAACTTTAAAACCAAGCACGTAAAACCCCAGCAGGAAGGCGAATCAGGGCAAATAGTCACCCAGGAGTACCCCATTCATAGCTCTAACGTGATGCTCTATTCCACCAAGCAAAATGTCGCTAGTCGCGTCTGCTACACTTTCACCGCCGAAGGCAAGAAAGTGAGAATGCTCAAAAAAACAGGTGAGATTTTAGATAAATAAGCTGGTGAATAAGGATGAGATTTTAGATTTTCTACCAAAATCTCCAATCCAAAATCCAAAATCTAAAATTCCCTGACCAAGACCAGGGGATATAAGGACAAACACTATGGCCATAACACGACTCAAAACCGTATATCAAGACACAATTACTCCCAAATTGATTACACAGTTTGAATACACCAACGTACATCAAGTGCCTAAGGTGATTAAGATAACTATCAACAGAGGTTTGGGAGAAGCTGCTCAAAACGCTAAATCACTAGAGGCATCTATCAGCGAAATAGCCCTGATTACTGGACAAAAACCTGTGGTAACACGGGCGAAGAAAGCGATCGCGGGCTTTAAAATTCGCCAAGGTATGCCTGTTGGGATTATGGTGACACTAAGAGGCGAACGGATGTACGCTTTCTTAGATCGTCTGATTAACCTCACATTACCCAGAATCAGAGACTTTCGCGGTATCAGCCCCAAAAGCTTTGACGGACGTGGTAACTATACTCTAGGTGTACGCGAACAGCTAATTTTTCCAGAAGTCGAATACGACAGAATCGATCAAGTCCGGGGTTTAGATATTTCTATCATCACCACGGCAAAAACCGACGAAGAGGGCCGCGCCTTACTTAAGGAAATGGGAATGCCCTTTCGCGATCAATAAGTTCATCTAAAGAGGGAACGATGGCGGCTAACGACACAATTGCAGATATGCTGACGCGCATCCGCAATGCCAATATGGCAAGGCATCAAACAACGCAAGTACCAGCTACAAAAATGACTCGTAGTATTGCTAAGGTGCTGCGAGAAGAAGGCTTTATTGCGGAAGTTGAAGAAGCAGGAGAAGGAATCAAGCGTAACCTGGTTATTTCCCTGAAATACAAAGGTAAAAATCGCCAACCCTTAATCACTGCCCTAAAGCGAGTGAGTAAGCCAGGTTTGCGTGTTTACTCCAACAGAAAAGAATTACCAAGAGTGCTAGGCGGTATCGGTATTGCCATTATTTCTACATCCAGTGGGATTATGACTGACCGCGAAGCACGCCGCCAAAAT
>JANMGZ010000123.1:0-3176 GCA_031374905.1 Dolichospermum sp. OTE_70_metabat_362_sub | reverse complement strand
ACCGGATAAGCGTAAGCGAGTTTTTCCCAAAGGTAAATCTAAATCGTCATAAATTACTAATACCGATTCAGGCTGTATTTTGTACCAACTCGTTACAGCTTGAATAGCTTGTCCTGAACGATTCATATAGGTTAAGGGTTTGAGTAAGCGGATTTTACTCTTACCTGCTACATTCCCCTCGCCAAACTCTCCTTGAAACTTGCGATTTTCAGCTAGGGATATTTGCCAAGCGCGAGCTAACGTATCTATAGCTGCAAAGCCTATATTGTGACGAGTTTGATCATATTTAGGCTCTGGGTTTCCTAGTCCGACAATTAGCTGGGGAATTACTAAAGCTGTTGGTTTTACTTCTTCTTCCTTCATCCTTGTATATTTTCTGACTGGATTTTTCCAGCTTCAATGTGTTTATGTTCTAATTCAGCGGTTGTTTGGACAGTTTCTTTCAATTGTTCAGCTTCTTTTTTGAACTCGCTTTGAAATTCATTAGAAGCTTCTTGAAAACTGCGAATAGTTTTCCCTAAACTGCGGCCAATTTCAGGTAACTTCTTAGGTCCAAAGATTAATAAAGCAACTACCATAATGACACCCATTTCTGGTAACCCGATACCAAATATATTCATCTTGCGCTCCTGTAAACTGAGAAACCACCACAGCTAGTCTATAGCTTTGGGATTTAGACTAATTTTATCGCTATTTTTAGGTATTTTTTGCAAATAATAAAAAAACCCGGACAAGCCGGGTAGATGCTAATTGTCAGCTTGATAGCTAGGATCGCTATTAGCCGCCTAAACTGCGCCAATCCACAAGCACATCCTGAATTAACAGAGACTTGTTATAAACTTGCAGGATAATTAGCAGAAATACCAGAAATAAACCCATAAACAAACCCATTAAAGGTGTTGTTCCCCAACCAGGAGATACTTTACCATACTCAGCATTTAAGGGTCTGAGAATATCTCCCAACCTAGTCCGTTGTGCCATAATTCACCTAATATCAGTTGCCAAAGCTTTTTTAAATTTTTCAGACATTCCCAAACCTTTACAGGCTGGGGATTCTTGGTTTGAACTTACCTGGGTTAGATAGACCTAATTACAGGTTTAACAGTTCGTGCTTACTCGTGTTCTTGTCACGAATAATTACCCAAGCTTTTATCCGGTGGTGGATAAGTTCCCGGTTGTCTCACGGTACATGGATGAATCCAAAAGCTGTTCTTAAATTATCGCAGTTTGTGATCTTTGTTGAGCGATATTGCTGGAGGTTTTCGCCACATTTACAAAAATACATGATTTTCGGTGTGTTAATGCGGCAGTCTTACCTTGCGGTTTTTAACACCACGATTTCTAAAATTAACCCAACCATCACCAAAATGCTACAATCTACACCATGCTAGGGGTGCTTGGGAAAACAAGCTGAGATCAAACCCTTAACACCTGAGTCTGGGTAATACCAGCGGAGGGAAGCTGTTTATTTGAGGAATTTCAATATGCGGACAGAATGGGTAGCCAAGCGACGTGGACAAAAGAACGTATCGCAAATGCACTACGCCCGTCAGGGTGTGATTACCGAAGAAATGCACTACGTAGCCAAGCGGGAAAACCTGCCGGCTGAACTTATTCGCGCCGAAGTAGCACGGGGACGGATGATTATCCCTGCGAATATTAATCACACAAATTTAGAACCGATGGCTATTGGTATCGCTTCTAAGTGCAAAGTTAACGCTAATATTGGCGCTTCTCCCAACTCTTCCAATTTGCAGGAAGAAGTTGATAAACTCAACCTGGCGGTAAAATACGGTGCTGATACCGTGATGGATTTGTCTACAGGTGGCGGTAATTTAGATGAAATTCGCACCGCAATTATCAATGCTTCACCTGTTCCCATTGGCACAGTTCCAGTTTACCAAGCTTTAGAAAGCGTTCACGGCACAATTGAAAATCTCACTGCTGACGATTTTCTCCACATCATCGAAAAGCACGCCCAGCAAGGGGTAGACTATCAAACTATCCACGCGGGAATTTTGATTGAACATTTACCTTTAGTCAGAAACCGTTTGACAGGGATTGTTTCTCGTGGTGGTGGAATTTTGGCGCGGTGGATGTTGCATCACCACAAACAAAACCCCCTGTATACCCATTTTAACGACATCATTGAGATTTTTAAAAGATATGATGTTTCTTTCAGTTTAGGCGACTCCCTGCGCCCAGGATGTACCCATGATGCCTCAGATGAAGCCCAGTTGGCGGAACTGAAAACTCTGGGAAATCTCACCCGCAAGGCTTGGGAACATGATGTCCAGGTGATGGTGGAAGGTCCCGGCCACGTTCCTATGGATCAAATTGAGTTCAATGTTCGCAAGCAAATGGAAGAGTGTTCAGAAGCACCTTTCTATGTTCTCGGTCCTTTGGTGACAGATATTGGTCCTGGTTTCGTCCAGATTACATCAGCCATTGGGGCTGCTATGGCGGGCTGGTATGGAACAGCGATGTTGTGTTATGTGACTCCTAAAGAACATTTAGGTTTACCTGATGCTGAAGATGTGCGGAATGGCTTAATTGCTTATAAAATTGCGGCTCATGCTGCGGATATTGCTAGACATCGTCCTGGTGCTAGAGATAGAGATGATGAACTTTCTAAAGCTCGATATAATTTCGATTGGAATCGTCAATTTGAGTTGTCTTTAGACCCAGAAAGAGCGAAGGAATATCACGACGAAACTTTACCAGCAGATATCTATAAAACTGCTGAGTTTTGTTCGATGTGTGGGCCTAAGTTCTGTCCTATGCAGACTAAGGTTGATGCTGATGCTTTGACTGAGTTGGAGAAGTTTTTGGCGAAAGAACCTGTAGCGCAAGGTTAATTAGTGAACAACCAGATCCCCGATTTTTTGAAGAAGTCGGGGATCTAAAACCTTATCAAAATGGAGAATAAATTAATGAAAAAGTTATTTAAGATAAAGTAATTATTTACCGACTATTACTAATTTCCACAATCATTTCTCCTCGGCGTAATTGTTCCAAAGCATTAGGTAAAGTAATTGTCAGAAGTTGACGCAAATTGCGATTCGTCACATTTCCACAAGTTAACCAAATGATTTGAGGAGGTATTCCTAACCGACAAACCAAATCAACAAAATCACTGTCTTTCGTCATGATGATGACATTAGCGATTTTTGCAG
>JANMGZ010000121.1:0-8396 GCA_031374905.1 Dolichospermum sp. OTE_70_metabat_362_sub | reverse complement strand
CCCTTAACCTATATGAATCGTTCAGGACAAGCTATTCAAGCTGTAACGAGTTGGTACAAAATACAGCCTGAATCGGTATTAGTAATTTATGACGATTTAGACTTACCCTTGGGAAAAACTCGCTTACGCTTATCCGGTTCTGCGGGTGGACATAACGGGATGAAAAGTATTATTTCTCACCTAAATACTCAAAATTTTCCCAGATTACGAATTGGGATAGGTAAACCAAAAGGCGCAATAGATGGAGATAATTCTCATACTGTTTCTCATGTTTTGGGACGATTTTCCGCTGCTGAGAATAAAGTTATGTCTCAAGTTTTAAACTTTGTTGTTGAGTGCGGAGAATTTAGTTTTAAACAGGGAGTAGAAAAGGCAATGAATCTTTGCAATACCCAGAACTTTACAGATATGGATTCTTAACTGATGTTATGGTGGGGGATAGGTGATAGATATTTGGTAGAGTACAGCCAACTTATGCAAGTCGCTAGAATTATTGATTTTCTATGGCTTCTCATAAAAAGCCCGTGACGAGGATTGAACTCGTGACCTCACCCTTACCAAGGGTGTGCTCTACCACTGAGCCACACGGGCAAAACTGAAATAGGATTAAAAATTACAATGCTGTGCCATTTCATAAATGTACAGCAATTATAATTCTTAATATCTGTAGGATATGGGCCGAGCTGGATTTGAACCAGCGTAGGCGTAAACCAACGGATTTACAGTCCGTCTCCATTAACCACTCGGACATCGACCCGTTCTGTCCCACAGTTAACAATAATAGCAGCAATCTCTGGGTTTGGCAAGGGGTTAGAGAAAATATTTTTCAACAAAGCCTAAATCCTTTACTCCAAGCTAGTTTCCGAAATTTACGCTATCAGTTCTCCAGTTTCTTTTTATAGAACTTACGTGGTGGTAAGTACCATTTTGACTTAAAAGTTTAGCTTGAGGGCAAAAATTCGAGACGATACCGATATAATGCCACTGGTCGAGAACCTGCGGTAAAATAATCAGGATCTTGGGGTGAAAGGTAGACGGCGGTTACTTGATTTGCTGTAATAGCTGGAGAAGATGTAGAAAGTCTTTTATACGCGGTGGTTGACTCCACAGAATTGAAATAGGGACGAGTACCACCTTTAAATAATTGTTGAAAAACTTCTGTGGTGATGAATTGATCATCTGCTGTTGTTTCTGTGGCGCGAGCGGTGACAATAGAAATTAATTGCCGTTCACCACGTAAAAATGTGATTTGACGGTTAGGGGATTCAGGATCTACTTTAGATGATAATACAGCATCATCTCCTAAATAAGCTCTGGTTAAATTTAAGCTATTAAATTCTCTATCAGCTACTAATATTGATGTTGGATGCTGGAAATTAGCCAGAAATTTCAAACTCATATTAGTTGATTTGACTTTTACAAATTTAACTAAAAAACTAATTGGTTGATTTAATTGACTACGATTGCTTTCAAAACCTGGTGTTACTATATCCGGTGCTAAAGGTGCGGCTAAATCTACTAATGTGCTGGTAACTTTCCAAGTACCAGCCATCCAGTCAGGGTAAACTAAATCTCCCTCAGCTTGTTTAACTGATGTTAATTTTTCCCATTGTGGGAATTTAGCTAAATGTTCCGCTAATTCTCCTGCTTGGACTTCGCTATTTCCTAAGAACAAAAAAAGTATTAAGCAAAAACTCCACAGCACTCTGATCAAAGACATAAAATTACTGCACCAGTCGGTAAATATAATGAATTGTGACAAATATTCCTATTGCACGCCAGGGAAATTGATAAACTGACGTAAGCGATCGCTCACTTGGTTAGCTCGGATTTTGGCATGACTGGTATGATTCACATCAAAGTCTTCACTGATAAACTCGGAAATCCCTAATCTTTTTCCATTAGTTGTGACCAAATTAACTCGATAACGGTAGATATTATTAGCATTCTTGCCTTCTTCTAGAGTTTGTGTTTCTACTTTAGCAATATCTTTGAAAGTATATTCTGCCAAGTATTTACTTAACTTATGAGCAGTAATTTTACCGTTTGATTCAAACTTCCAAACCTCTAATCCCAAAGCTAAAACTAACTTATAAGGTATATTAAGTAGCTGACTTAGATTCACCACTAGCTTGTCAATTTCGGATAATTGGTCATAACCTTGGGAATAAAAAAGTAGAGATTTACCTGAACGAGTTGTTAGTTTTATCTCCACTACCGCAGTAGCAAAACTCTCAATTGTGGTAGCACTACTGGGAAGCTTCAGCATCAATTCTTGCACTTCTGATATCAGGTAAGTATTGATGCGCTGACGAAGAGCCATTTTTTTAGTAATAGAAATTCGGCTTGTTGTCCTGTCAATAGTGCAAGTTGTCAGAGTTACTGTATACCAAGCTGATAAAAGTAAGATTAATCCCAATCCACAAACCCAGGCAAGTCCAATTGATACTAAAATTGTGTTGCCTGGTATAACTTGATTGGTATTGCGAGGTTTTGATCCTGGTTGGGTGTATGATTCTTTGGGAATCGGAAGTCCTAAAAATTCTGGCTTTTTTTCACACCGAAGTGAACTTACACCTACACGTTGACAAACAACTGTAGCAGGTAAAATGGGTATCCCTAACCAAATTGGGAATAAACCAGGAAGCAGCATCAGCAAAGGAGCTATCCAACTTCCTTTGATGCGGTTGTCTTCCTGAGTAATAATTTTATTAGGCAAAGATTCAGTAATTTTCCACTGGTTCATAAAACACGGTTTTATTTTCTACTGGGTAATTAACTTGATTTAAAGTAACAAAAATCTCTGCCTCATTGCCAATATTAAATTTCAACTGGTAAAGGTTGCCAAATCTCACCATACTTTTCTTTTAAAAGTTGCCAAGCTTCTACTTGTCCTGGTTCGTATTCTCCGGGTTTACCCCATTGTAAAAAGAGACTTAATGCAGGTTTTTCTTCTGCATCTAAAAACCGAATTGCATAGGTTGTAAAATTTCCTCTTTTTGCTTCACCTGTTTCAAACTTCACTTGTTGAATCATGTCCATATTCAAGTGAAATTCAAAGCCTTCTGTGTGCATATTCGCGTATTTACCTTTTGGTAATTCGGCGTAAAATAGCTTTTCTATTTTGCCTCTAGCTTCTAAAACGGCGGCACTACTGGTAACAATTAAGCGCAGAGTTCCCAAGGTTTCACAAGCTTCTAAAAATTCTTTCAATGTTGTTGTCATAATTTATGTTTAATCAGGCTATATTTTTGATTTTCTAGCTAAATATTTGACTGATGAAAGATAGGGGTGAGATTGACTAAAAATCAGACAAATAAAGAGTTTAAATTTATATGGATATAGCGTAGCTTGACGAAGTAAGATTCATCCGCCACGCTGCGCTATCAGCCAACTATTTCAAATCTCTGAAAAGCTCATGCCATATTCATTTTGATTTTTGACTTCTGCCTTGCGGTACTAGCAAATCATTTGATTAGGTAAAAAATTAAAGGTGTCTAACTACAGGTTTACCATCAATAACTTCACCCACTAGAACCACATCTGCACAATTTACGAAAATACCATTTTCCAAAACACCGGGAATATTATTCAGGGTTTTTTCTAAATTTGCAGGGTCATCAATATTATCAAATGTGACATCTAAAACCATGTTCCCTTGGTCAGTGATGACAGGTCCAGCTTTTCTCACACCCATACGTAGTTCCGGCTTACCACCAAGTGCTTTAATGGCATTAGTAACGGGGGTAAGTGCCATGGGGATTACTTCTACCGGCACAGCAAAAACAGAACCCAGTTTATCTACTAATTTACCGCTATCAACTACCACAATAAACTGTGCAGCTAGGTAATCTACAACTTTTTCGCGGGTATGTGCCGCACCACCACCTTTAATCAAGTTTTTGTGGGGATCTACTTCATCTGCGCCATCTATGGCAATATCAATATGGTCTACAGCGTCTAAAGTGGTGAGGGGAACGCCATACTCTTTTGCTAAAACTTCTGATTGAAATGATGTGGGGATACCAACAATATCTTTGAGTTCTCCTGATTTGAGGCGTTCTCCTAAATATTGAATGGTGTAAGCTGTGGTTGAACCTGTACCCAAACCAACTATTGAACCGGATTTTACCAAATTGGCAGCGGCTTTGCCAACTTCTTGCTTCATCAATTTAACGGGATCTGCTGGTATGGACATTCTTGAACTCCTGAAAAATCAATTAAAAAGGTTTACTCATCTTATCAGAACAACCTTATTTCTTCCTAACGCTTGCTTTTGCTACTCTTTTTATTAAGACGATACTTTTATGAAGACTTTTAATAATTTTGATATTTTCATTCCTAAACCCTGATGTTGACTACAGAGAAGAATCTTCAAGATGCTTTTTTTTCAGCATGACAATCAAAAATGCAATTTGTCTTTGTGCGTAGTGTATGTACAAAAAATTCAACTTTTCGAGTTAGTTTAACTAATGACTGCCAAAATCCTGAATTAAACCATTTACTAAATTAGTCTTCAAAAAATAGCAACTCGTTTAACCAGGTTTCGATTTGTAAACGCAAGCGATAACTCGAAACATCTTGATTCTTTAAAAATGATAGTTCTGCTAAGGCGCGCCGATAATCAGCGATCGCACAATTCCAATCACCCCAAAGATGATAAGTCCGTCCTCGTTCAGCCCAAATGTTGCCTTTAAGTTGACCAAAGAGCATCGCAATCTCTAAATTTTCAATGGCTTCGGCATAGTCTCCTAAATCGCGTAAAGTAATACTGCGATTAATCCAAGCCCGAACATGATGGGGATTTAAATCTAATGCTTGTTCATAATCAGCCAATGCGGCTGTTAATTGGCCACAAGCAGCGTAATAATTAGCTCGATTATTGTAGGCACTAGCTAGTTTAGAATTTAAGTCCAAGGCTTTGTTATAATCACAGAGAGCTTTTTGTTTATCACCACTATGAAAATAAATTAGCCCTCGGTTATTGTAATCAACGGCATTTTCAGGGCGATTGTCAATCAGGTGACTTAACAGAGCGATCGCTTTAGTATAATCCCCTTGTTGTGCTAACTTCAAAGCACAAGAGCGTAAATAACGTTCTTCTAACATTGATTCATTCCCATCCTGTAACCGCGCACATTGATGACAAGGATTGTTTTTATCAAAAACACATAATTGATTGTTTTGAATACCAGAATTTAAAAAAGAGTGCTTATTCATACTTTGCCTATTTGGTTTACTTGGTTTGTCAAATAAAGTTACAGTTTTTGTGTCCTGATAGCTCTAGGATTGTTGAAGGATGTGGATTTTGCATCCGGCAACAATATGAGCCATAAAGCTAATAATGTATACTTCATACCCAAGTTCAATTCCCGAATCAGTAAAATTCTAAAGAATCGAAGTGTAAATTTTAATGACCAGAGGTAAAAAGCAAGGGCACTCATGCAAGAGGCACTCATGCAAGAGAAATTTTTACCAAAAACAACGGACAACTGACAAACCCCTATTTACCAATTCTAGAAGAGACATTCCTAATGACAACAACAATTTCTTATGCTGATGCTACCGATCTCAATACCGACGACTATATTGTTCTTGGTTTAGCTACGTGCTTCTATAAAGAAGATGGGGAAGTACATCAAATTGAAGTCATAGAACCCATTCCTTCAGCAGCACTAGAAGCTATCTGTAAACAAATTCCTACCTCTTACAGACTCGCTTATGCAACAACATTAGGATCTGTATTAGATGGTGATAAACTACTTTTGCCAGCAGGTTTCCCAGAATCGGCGCAGTTTGGAGATGAGTTTCCCTTACGGTTATTTTCTACGGCTCGTACCTATAAGCGGCGTGAAGTAGCTCAAACCCTGATTCCCTTGGGAACGACTAAAACAGACTTGAATTATACGACAGAGCGCAAACGGGTACTCAATGCAGCTAGAGTTGTCACCAAAGAAGACAACGTAAAACAACATTCTCACACTCACAAAGTTCTTTAATTTAATTTCAGATTACTATGTTGAAACTTTACGGCGGCGCTCGTAGTCGAGCTTCAATTATTCAATGGTATTTAGAGGAACTAGAAGTTCCTTATGAATTTGTGTTGTTGGATATGCAAGCAGGGGAACACCTCCAACCAGAGTTCCTCAAAATTAACCCTATGGGTAAAGTTCCCGCGATAGTTGATGGTAATTTTCAGCTTTGGGAATCAGGGGCAATTTTACTTTATTTAGCTGAAAAATACGGTAAAACTGCCTATTCGTTAGAACAGAAAGCTATCTTTACTCAGTGGGTATTATTTGCCAATGCCAGTTTAGGAACAGGTATTTTTATTGAGGCAAATCGTGAGCGAGAAATGCCACGATTATTGACTCCCTTAAATAAAATTTTAGGACAGCAACCTTTCTTACTGGGTAATGATTTTACCGTTGCAGATGTAGCTGTGGGATCAATTCTCTGTTATATCCCAATGATGCTCAAATTAGACTTGAGCGCTTACCCAGCAGTTGTCAGCTATATCCAGTCAATATCAGAACGCCCTGCATTTCAAAAAAGCATTGGTGGAAAGAAATAATTGACAATTGACAATTGATAATTAGCAATTGTCAATTATATTTTCTAGCGATAATTTGTAAATTGTAAGGCAACTGGGAAATCTTCTTGTTTAAGGCGTTGAATCACCAGTTGTAAATCATCTTTTGATTTAGCACTCACCCTCACAGCATCACCTTGAATTGAGGCTTGCACCTTTTTAATTTCGTCGCGAATCAATTTAGAAATTTGTTTAGCAATTTCTTGGTTGATGCCTTTTTTAAGGGTGATTTCTTGACGGACACGGTTACCGCTGGCAGATTCGACTTTACCAAATTCAAAGATTTTTTGGGAAAGGTCACGCTTGGCTGCTTTTTCCCGTAGGATAGTATGCACCGATTCTAAGGTAAAGTCGCTGTCAGTACCAATGGTGATTTTTTCTTCGCTTAATTCGATTGTGGTCTGAGTGTCTTTGAGATCGTAACGACTTTTAACGTCTCTTGTGACTTGATCAATAGTATTAACTAATTCTTGTCTATCAAAGTCGCTGACAATATCAAAGGAAAAATTAGAAGCCATAAATAAAATTGGTAATTGGTGATTGGTAATTGGTAGTTGTCAATTGTCAATTGTCAATTGTCATCAGCCTAATTATTTAATTTGCATGAGACTGAGGAAAAACAGAGTTCCAGAACTAAAAGTAGCGACACCAAACATCAGAGATCGCAACAAGGGTATATTTGCAATATAGAAAATAGAGTATAGCAAACGAGCAATGTTAAAAGCGATCGCTGCGTTTACTGCTTGGGGAGAATTCACCCCAGTGACATAAGCCATTAACGCTGCTGCGGCAAAAACCATAAACCCTTCAAATGAGTTTTCATGGGCCCATGTTGCCCGTTGGGCATAGGGTGGCAATTTGTCAAACATAGCGCGAGGAGCAGAAAGATCATATCCTACTTGCACTCTAGCAAAAGCCACTAATAAATAGGGTAGATAAATGAGAACAGCCGCGACGACAATAGAGAATAAAAGAATAGCAGGAACTGGTAATAAAGATAGAGACATTCAACTAATTTAATAGGGTACTTTGTTTGGTATTGATCATTTTTGTCAATGGATAAAAGGTAATTTAGTTAAATTCATTACCCTTTACCCAATAATTTCCCATCTCTATCATTGGCTTGGCAAAAACTGCGATTCACTCTAGTCAAAGTAGAAGAGTGTTACCACTTTTCGCTGTTCTTCGGCATCGCTACAGGTTTGTAGGAGAGTGCGACTATCATGAAATGCAAAGCAGATGAGTTGTTGACAACGAGAGACGATTTCTTTGTTACATAAGTAACTCGCTTCAGCTAAGGACAGGTTATCATTGCTGGGATTTTCCACCAGGTGCATGACTTGTTCTAATTGCTCGCGCGATTCGTGGGGTTGGCGTTCCAAGCTTTGGGGTAAAATTACCGTGAGTAAGTTGGGATCAGCCTTTGTTGCGCCCCGGATGGCCGCAGAGTTTGTGCCTGTAGCACCAGATGTAATGATGCGGTTGCCCGATAAAATCAGGGCATAAGTCATCATTTCAATAAGGTTCTGATGGGTAATTGGCACATGACGAGAACCTAGCAAAGCAATCCGCTTGGAACCTGTTTGCTGGATAGTTGCTAGTTCTTGGGCTAATGTATCAAGGTTAATAGTTTCTATTGACTGACTCAAAGATTGAAGATCATGAGATTAAACAACCTAGACATTGTACCAAACAGCGTGTAGATGGCAACCTAACTAGAGTTACATATTTATCAAACAGAAGTCAGGAGTCAGGAGTCAGGAGTCAGGAGTCAGGAGTCAGGAGTCAGGAGTCAGGAGTCAGG
>JANMGZ010000119.1:0-5824 GCA_031374905.1 Dolichospermum sp. OTE_70_metabat_362_sub | reverse complement strand
TTTGGCGGGACGCACGCTTCCGGGTTTGAGGGCTTTGGCTTTTTTGTGGGATTCTATGGATGTCATTTATTTTGTTTATTTTTACTAAATATCGCTTTTATTACCTTACCGTTTGGGGATGTGAAGTTGGCGGTTTGAGGTGAATAAGAAAGAGTTTTTTCTCGCAGAGACGCAGAGGCACAGAGAAGAGCGCAGAAGGAGTTTTGAAGGGTAGGTAAGGTGTCAGGTATGTTTTCAAGTAATACTCTATAAGTTTTGTTATAACTTGATGTAGCGATCCAGTAGTTATACTATTCCAAGTATTATAAATTCCGACGATAATTAAATAAGTTTGCAGTAGGTATAAAACATGGCACAAGGCGATCATATATTTGCATCGTTCTATTTTAATGGCGTAGCTATCACACATCATGGTATTGACTGTGGAGATGGTACTGTAATTCATTATGATGGAAGTAAAGTTTGTAGAATTTCCAAAAATTAATTTGCAAAGGGAACAAAAATTCGGATCAAAGAATATGGACAATGCGACCCAGACAGTGTTGTAGTCCATCGTGCTGAACAAAGGCTATATGAGAGAAATTACAATCTCTTTTCTAATAACTGTGAGCATTTTGCCTACTATTGCAAAACTGGGAAACACAAGAGTGAGCAAGTAAATCATATTGTAGCAGCAGGAGCAGAAGCAGTTGCAGGAGCAGCTGTAGTTTTTGCTGCAAAAGAAGCAACTAAAGCAGCAGCTAAAGCAGCAGTGAGTTCTTTAAATCCCATTTCAAAAGCTCTTGTTAATGTAGGACTCAAGCAAGCGCCCACAGTAGTCGGACGTGGCGCTGCTGGTATTGCAGGAGCAGGCGGTTTTGTCAGTGGTGTAGCTACTGATTTAATTGTAGGTAAAATCCTTGAAGATGATGAACATTTGCCACACGACAAACGTGAAGCTAGGAAAAAAGCTAGACAGGCAGGACAAGTGGCTTCAGTAGCAGGTGGTATTGCTGGAACAGTTGCAGCAGCAGCCGTAGGTGGTACTGCGGCTATTGCTATCAGTGCTGCTGCTCCAGCAGTTTTAGGAATAGGAATTGCACTTGGTAGTTATCAGTTATTTAAAGATAGTCTAAAATAGCAAAGTACAAGAACGCATTTGTTATTTAGGGTTATTTAGTAACTCAAGCTAATGGTAAAAAGGCAGATCATGGTAATGGTACACGGACGATGAAATAAATATTCAAATTAGTCAGCCTTCGGTTCATTTATCGAGGGTTTTTTACTGTTAATATTTATCCTCGAGGTTGTATGAAAATTTATGGCAGTTAAGAATATTCATTCCACAATTGTTAATAAGGTTGGTAATAATAAATTAGGTAATTCTTCTAATAAATTTGATATTTTAGGTAATAAAGATTTTCTTGCATCTAAAGCTGGTTGTGAGTTGTGAGATTCTATAGACTTATTAAAATCAGTAAAATTATCAATTAATTTGCTGATTTCACGATGTCTACTCGCAAATTTTAAAAAATCTTCTTGAGGGATGTTGTCTATTATTAAATTCAAATACTCTATTTTCAGTGTTTTTAAAGGGCGATTATAATTATTTTCTATCATTTTAAAGTTATATTTTAGAATTTTTATATTTGACTTATTATCATTAATTGCATTAATAAATGCTTTTTGTTTGTTTTTTTGTGATGATTTTTCTTCTTTGGAACTAGTAACAACTACACCTAATATAAATGTAAATACAGAAAAAGTTTGTTGAAACAACCCTGTTAGCTCAAATTGAGGAAGAGCTAAATAAGTAAATAAAAAAGGAGACATTAATACTATTATAGAAGGTAAAACTATCGGTTTTTTATTAAACCAAAGAGTAACTTTAGAAATATATTTTTTATATTTTTTATCCAATCCTATTAATAATCCTGTATGAATAAACCATATAATTACTAAACTTGTGGCTATGATAGAGGGTAAAAAGTTTGATGTTGACTCAGACATGATTGATTTGTGGTAAACAGTGATAGAAGAAGAACAGTTGTTCCAGTTCATTCTGGTGAAACAATTGGAGCTGGATTAATGACACAAATACTCCGTGATTGTCAATTAGATAGAGAAGAATTTAGGAACTTACTTTGAAAAATCCAAACAACGCCATGATAAAGTTAATTAGTAAAACTTATAATTATTGTAGCCATTTTTCAGGAGAAATTATGAACATTGATACATCTTTAGATCAAATCGTTGTTGATAAAATCAACATCATTCAACAACAAACTAACCAAGATATCAAACAAATTATTCAAACCGCAATTGATCTTTATGATCAAAAAATTCAACAGCCAGAAAATTATCCTCTGGCTTTACTTAAACAAAGTGACTTTATTGCGTGTGGAAAAAGTGATCATGATTTGTCTAGCACTTACAAAACTCAATTAAAAACCATCTTAGAAAAATCTTTATGATTACAGCAGATACAGGATTTTGGTTAGCATTAGCAATATGAACATTTTACTATTAATACCAATCAAACTTTTACTGATTTTGGTGTAGTATCGAAATTTACCAAAAAAAGTTAGTGACAAAGAAATCTAAATTTTCCTGATTACAGGCTGCAATTTCCAGTGGAATAAAAGCATAATGGAAATGTGACTGATTTATTAACCCCTTTACAATCCCTAAAACAAGGTAACTGGTTCAAGTTGATTTGCGGAGCCAGTTACCAACATCTTCCTGTGGTCAGAAATCTCACATTAGCCTACACTTTGGCTGGCGCTGACTGTATAGATGTAGCAGCAGATCCGGCAGTTATTGCCGCTACCCAAGAAGCTTTAATGGTAGGGCAAAGCTTAGTAGCTGATGCCCAAGAGAGAGGCTTTACCTTTACAGGTAATTTGCCCTTGTTAATGGTCAGTCTCAATGATGGTGAAGATCCCCATTTTAGAAAAGCTGAGTTTAATTCTCAAGACTGTCCCAGCGATTGTTCCAGACCATGCGAAAAAATTTGTCCAGCCCAAGCAATTTTATTTAACAATACCAAAGATGATTTTTCTGGAGTAATTTCTGAAAAATGTTATGGCTGTGGCCGTTGCATTCCTATCTGTCCTTATCGTATAATTTATACAAAATCTTATGTATCAACGCCAGGGGAGATCGCACCATTGATCATATCAACTGGAATACAAGCTATAGAAATTCATACTCAAGTGGGGCGGTTGGCAGAATTCCAACGGTTATGGGCAGCAATGACACCTTGGGCAGATCAATTAAAGTTAGTATCCATCAGTTGTAATGATGGAGAAGGTCTAATTAATTACCTACAAGCTATTTATAATTTAATTATCCCCCGTCCGCAGTTTTTAATTTGGCAAACTGATGGACGTTCTATGAGTGGTGATATTGGTGATGGTACAACCATAGCCACAGTGAAATTGGGGCAAAAAGTTCTGGCAGCAAACCTACCGGGATATGTGCAGTTAGCAGGCGGCACTAATAGCTACACTGTTCCTAAATTAAAGGGAATGGGACTGCTTTATGATTTTGGATTGCCGATTTTAGATTTTGGATTACAAGATAACAATCCCAAATCTAAAATCCCAAATTCAAAATCCAAAATAGCTGGGGTTGCCTATGGTAGCTACGCCCGTGTATTGCTGTCACCCATTCTTGACCAGTTGGAAAAAAAGGAGGTGATTGATACTGATAGTTCAGGCAATATTCGCCTGGAAGAAGAACCGGAATTACTGTGGGAGGCTGTAAGGCTTGCCCATGCTCTCGTTTCCCAAATTAAGTCTGGGCGATAACGCTCCAACCATATCTCTAAAAACGTCAAGTCACCAATTATTGCCATGACGATTACAGAAGATCTCCAAAAGTTGTTAGACATTTTGCCCCAAGACCTCCAACAAAAACTAGATAATCATCCTCACCGAGATAATTTAGTTGAAGTGGTTTTGGATTTAGGCCGTCGTCCAGAAGCTCGGTTTCCCCATGCAGCGGAATATCTGAGCGAAACGCCGGTCACTCAAGCACAGATAGATGATTGCATTCAACGAGTTGGAAATTTTGGGGGGGATAATCGGGCAGGAATTGAGCAAACTTTGCATCGCATTAGTGCTATCCGCAACCGTAGCGGTAAGATTATTGGCTTAACTTGTCGGGTCGGCAGGGCGGTATTCGGAACAATTGCCATGATCCGCGATTTGGTGGAAACTGGTCAATCAATTCTTATGCTAGGTCGTCCTGGTGTTGGTAAAACCACGGCTTTAAGGGAAATTGCCCGTGTGTTGGCGGATGACTTAAATAAGCGAGTGGTCATTATTGACACATCTAACGAAATTGCTGGGGATGGTGATGTCGCTCACCCAGCCATTGGTCGGGCGAGACGGATGCAAGTATCTAAACCAGAATTACAACATCAAGTCATGATTGAGGCTGTGGAAAACCATATGCCAGAAGTCATTGTCATTGATGAAATTGGCACGGAATTGGAAGCTTTAGCCGCTCGGACAATTGCCGAAAGGGGGGTGCAATTGGTAGGAACTGCCCATGGTAATCAGATTGAAAACCTGATTAAAAATCCCACTCTGTGTGATTTGGTTGGGGGGATTCAAGCCGTGACGTTGGGAGATGATGAGGCTAGACGGCGTGGTTCGCAAAAGACGGTTTTGGAACGCAAAGCTCCGCCTACTTTTGAGATTGCTGTGGAAATGCTAGAACGGCAACGCTGGGTAGTTCATGAATCTGTGGCTGATACGGTTGATAC
Organism: Dolichospermum sp. OTE_70_metabat_362_sub; assembly: GCA_031374905.1. Lineage (GTDB taxonomy): Bacteria > Cyanobacteriota > Cyanobacteriia > Cyanobacteriales > Nostocaceae > Dolichospermum. The sequence continues at coordinate 1,071 of JANMGZ010000119.1, read as the reverse complement.
TCTGTTACGGGGTCGTCAACCTACTCCACAAACTAGAACTGTTGATGACAATGGCAAGGTTGGCGTTGCTAGGCAGTTAGCTGTGGTCAATGGTGGCAATGGCAATGGACACATTGCTAATGTGGAAGAATCTTTCCTCGCTGCTAAACCTAATGGTTGGCGTTCTTCTGGACAAATGGTGGCTTTACCACCTTTATCTCTGGATCGGGAAAGACCGACGGGACGCAGTGAATTTGATCGGTTGTTGGATGAATCTTTCAATTATTCGGAAAGTTTTGATTTTGCCAACCGCAAACAAGCAGGTCCTAATGGGGAAGATTTACCATTGCACATTTACCCCTATGGAGTGAGTCGTCACCAACTGGAACAGGTGATTAATGTGTTAACTTTGCCGGTGATATTGACAAAAGACTTAGATAGTGCTGATGCTATTTTGGCTTTGCGATCGCACGTCAAGAATCACGCTAAGTTAAGACAAATGGCTAAAGCCCGTCATTTACCCATTCATGTGATTAAGTCCAGTACAATTCCCCAAATTACTCGCAGTCTCCGCCGATTACTGAATATTGATGATCCAGATATTGGCGATGACAGAGAGTTACAACTGTTATTACACAACGGTAGTGATGATGAAATGGACGCTTTGGAGGAAGCCAGACTTGCTGTAGAGCAGATTGTCATCCCTAAAGGTCAGCCTGTAGAGTTACTACCTCGTTCTTCCCAAGTGCGGACAATGCAGCATGAGTTGGTGGAACATTATCGCCTCAAATCCGATAGTTTTGGCGATGAACCTAATCGGCGGTTAAGAATTTACCCGGCGTAAGTTGTTGATAATTTTCCCCTGAAAGGATTGTTTTTACGTCTTTTTAGGGGATTTTTTGATGTTTAAAATTAGGATTATTTTAATAATAATTTGATTTGTTTACGTTGTTTTATCAAAATCAAGATTTTCTATATCTTCATTTTTTATTGGTTTAACTGTTACCTGAGTTCCAAATAAGATAATTTGTGAAAAAATCACCCCAAGTAGGAGTCTCAAACCCTGATTCTCTCTCTCTTAAAAATCAGAAC
>JANMGZ010000082.1:0-3999 GCA_031374905.1 Dolichospermum sp. OTE_70_metabat_362_sub | reverse complement strand
TTCAGCGCAAAGCCGCCGGAACAACTAAACCTAATGGAGAAACCATTTTAGTCATTACTGATGGAGAACCAGATGATCGTAAAGCCGTATTTGAAATTATCATTCGTGCTACCCAGCAGATGGAACGAGATGAAGAATTAGCAATTTCTATGATTCAAGTTGGTTCAGATCCTCAAGCCACAAAATTTCTTAAAGCCTTAGATGATCAATTACAAAGTGTTGGTGCTAAATTCGATATTTGTGACACTATTACTTTAGATGATTTAGAAGATATGAGCTTGGCTGATGTTTTAATGAATGCAATTACAGATTAATTAAAAAAAATTACTAATATCTGGAGAGTTTAGTCATGCTAGAAAACCGTGATTACACCTTAATTATTGATAAAAGCGGTAGCATGGCTACCCCAGATCAAAAAGGTGGTAGAACTAGATGGGTAGCAGCACAAGAATCAACTTTGGCCTTAGCAAGTAAATGTGAACAGTTTGATCCTGATGGTATCACCATTTACTTGTTTTCTGGAAAATTCAAACGTTATGATAATGTTACATCTGCCAAAGTAACACAAATTTTTACAGAAAATGATCCTTCAGGAACAACAGATTTAGCTGGTGTTTTAAAAAATGCTACTGATGATTATTTTCAACGTAAAACCTCCGGTGCAACTAAAACCAATGGAGAAACAATTTTAGTAGTTACTGATGGAGAACCAGATGATCGTAAAGCCGTAATGAAGGTAATTATTGAAGCTTCTCGTCGTTTGGATAAAGATGAAGAATTAGCTATTTCCTTTATTCAAGTCGGTAACGATCCTCAAGCCACCCGCTTTTTGAAAATCTTGGATGATGAACTACAAAGTGCAGGTGCTAAGTTTGATATTTGCGACACTATCACAATGGATGATATGGAAGATATGAGTTTATCAGAAGTTTTACTCAATGCCATTAATGACTAGTACCACTGTGAATTAGAAATTAAAAGTTAAAAAAGTAGATCCCTGACTTCTGACATCTGTTCATAATTTGTTAATAAGATAAAAAAAGAAGTCAGGGATGTTATCTATTTTAGGAATTACAAATATGGATTCCATTGATAAGCTATTAGCTGAGATTAAAACTGAATATACAGAACCAAAAACCCCACTACCAGAAAATAATTCAACCCCAGTCAAATTGGTTTCACCTACAACAAAATCAGATGTATTGATAGATAAATTATTATCAGAAGTACAAACTGATTTGGCTAAAAACAAAACTGAATATATTCAATCCCAATCCCCAGAAAAGCACAATAATTTATCTCCCATTCAATTTATACATTCCCCTGCTACTAAATCAGATGTATTTATAGATAACTTGTTAGTAGATGTACAAGCTGATATTTTTAAACAAGATGCGGCTGAAGCACTGAGAAAACAAGAAGAATTAACACAAGGGAAAATTCGTCAAGAAAAACTTCAAGCTAAACAAAGAGAAGCTTTACAAAAACCCGCTAAACAATGGTTATCTAAATTAGATCCATTATCATCAGAAGGATTATGGTTTGAAAAATTTGCCCAAGGCTATCCTAATAAATTGGCAGCAGCAATGGATTATTTACAAGCTAATTCATAAATCTTCAAAAAGAGAAAAAACGCATTAGAAGTGATTACATCGAAGCTAATATATTTAGGCTTGAAAATGCAATATACCTTGTTCAGCATCCAATGTTGCCATCATTCCCACGGGTAAAGCAGCATTCGGGCTATCATGACCAAAGGGGAGATTAGAAACTATGGGAATACCCAAATTACCAAAACAATCGCGCAAAACTTCCTCTACACTAAAACTAGGTATATTAGGGGGTGATTCGCACTTGGTAAACCCTCCCAAAACAATACCGCGAACTTTGGATAAAACCCCGCTTAACCGCCACTGAGTTAACATTCTATCAATACGATAAGGTGTTTCTGTCACGTCTTCAAAGGCTAATATTACACCATCAAGATTAGGAAAAATCGGTGTTCCTAAAAGATGGGTTGCCACAGTCAGATTACCAGGAAGCAAAATGCCTGTACTTGTACCACCACCCCAACCATAACCTTTTAAAGGTTCAACGACACGACCTTCTAATATGTCAAATAGCCTCTGTATTGACCATTCTGGTTCATTGGAGATAGTAGTAATGACAGGACCATGTACACCACAAACACCAGCGTTATAGAGATTCCAAAGCAAGGCTGTGATATCAGAAAAACCGATTAACCATTTCGGTGGAATGATATTTTTTTGCCAATTCCAATCTTCTAAAATGCGGGTACTACCAAAACCACCTCTCGCGCAGAGGATACCGTGACATTCTGGATCTTGCCATGCTGTGGCTAATTGCTGACGACGCTGGGCATCTGTACCAGCTAGATAACCATGTCTATCATTTATGTGATCGCTAATTTCAATCCGATAGCCATGCGCTTTCCAAATTTCTACACCTTGATGAAAAGCTTCAAATTCTCGTAATGCACCACTCGGGGCAATGACGCGCAGTAAATCACCTGGCTTGAGGGGTGGGGGTAAAAAAGCAGATTTAAGATTTTGAATGTTAGACATCGAGAGAATTACTGGCGGTTGTTAAATTCTGAGTAGCTGTTGTATTTGTATCGGTGATAGTAGTTGTTTGACTTGTTCCGCCGATATTTTCCCGTTGGTTAATTAAATAAATACTGATTAAGGTGAAAAACACTCCTAACCATTGGATTGTTGTGAGGATTTCGGCGAGGAAAATATAACCAAATATTAAAGCAAAAATGGGTGTAAGAAAAGTCAGAGAACTTAAACTGGTGAGATTTCCACTGGATGCAAAGTAGAAAAATAATCCATAAGCGATCGCACTGCCGAATACAGTAGCATAACTTAAAGCTATCCAATCAGATAAGACAAGATTTTGCCACTGTTGGGATTCTAATACTGAAGAAATTCCCCACAAAGGCAAGCCACCGATAATCATGTGCCATCCTGTAGCTGTTACCGGATCTGCATATCGGCACACAAAGCGAATCATTACTGTTCCCACAGCCATTGATAAAGCTGCCAGTAACATTAACCACTCACCATTATTAAATAATTGCCAATTATCTGTAGAGATCGTAATCCCTGCGTCAAAAATATGGAAAATCCACTCTCGAGGTAAACCAATCAGACTAATTCCCGTGATTCCCAAAACTAACCCCAACCATCCCCATAATCCAATATGTTCTTGAAATAGCCAGAGGGAAAGTAAAGCTACTGCTAAGGGTTGAGAGTCTATCATTACCGAACCTAATCCCGCATTGGTTCTGACTAAACCTTCCGCCAAAAAGCCTTGAAATAAAGTGCCATCAACTAATGCAAATATAATAATCCACAACCATGCTAACCAACTTTTCGGTTGGGGTTTATCCATAAATGCAGCCACCATAAGAATTAACACCCCCGCAGGTAATAATCTGACTCCAGCCATAAATAGGGGTGTGGTGTGAGGAATTACACCTTTCATGGCGACCATTGCTGTACCCCAAAGGAAAAAAGGAGCAATTAACAATAAATAAGCTAGGGGATTTTTAGATTCACTGAGTTGCACTTGCATGAGCTAGTTATATTTTTTTAGTAAGCTGATAGAAAAACCACTTTACTTGATTTTACAGTTTTTAAAGTTTTTATTTCTCTGCTTTTGCCTACTATATCTACCAGCCAGCCAATCTCCCCCCTTTCTAAAAAATATTTCCCAAACCCCTTGACAGGAATAAAAAGGATTGCTATATTAGATAAGTGCCGAAGAGAGAAACAACTCCCGGCAACTGAACCGAGAAAAAATAATACTTTGAAAGAATAGATTAAACCAATCCTCGTCGTAAAGATAATTGAAAGAGGATTCGAGATTTTAACTAATTTCGGAGCCGACAAACTCGAAAGAAACAAAATGGAGAGTTTGATCCTGGCTCAGGATGAACGCTGGCGGTATGCTTAACACATGCAAGTCGAACGG
>JANMGZ010000068.1:0-7126 GCA_031374905.1 Dolichospermum sp. OTE_70_metabat_362_sub | reverse complement strand
CTTTTGGGTAAATAATTGTTGTAGAAAAATGATCTGTTTGCAATGCTAATAAAACTTCTGTTGCAGACTGAAAGCGATTCATTGGTAAGTCTTGCAACATCTTATCTAAAACTATTTCTAACTGATTATTTACGGAGATATGTTTTTTCCATACCCACTCCATAATCATTGAATCAAATAATGGATCAGTACCATCCATTCTTTGTAAATATCCTGTTAATAATCTAATACAAGTTACAGCTAAACTATAAAGATCGCTATTGGGATAAACCATGCCGCGAAATTGTTCTGGTGGTGCATAACCAGGTGTACCTGTAATCGTCCCAATACGGCTGAGAACACTACCACCTACTTCTTTAGAAACTCCAAAATCAATCAGGAATAAAGCACCTGTTTGCAAACTTTTAATAATATTTTCTGGTTTAATATCTCTATGAATGACTTTGTTGTCATGAACAAATTGTAAAATACGTAATAATTCAGTTAATACTTTTTTAACTTCAGGTTCGCTAAATTTTCCCTTTTGTCGTAATTCATTTAATAAATTTTGACCTTCGATAAATTCCTGAATTAGATAAAGTCTGCCTTCTTGGGGAAAGAATGCGAGTAAATCTGGAATATGTGGATGTTTGCCTAAATCGTTTAGTCTAATTGCTTCTTGTTCAAATAACTCTGTGGCTTTTTTTAGCGCGGCACTTCCTGACTGTTGGGGTAAAAATTGCTTAATGACACAGGGGGTATCTAATCTTTGTTCGTCTACTGCTAAAAATGTCCTGCCAAAGCCACCTTCACCAATAACGCGGACAGGACGATACCTGTCTCCCAGCACTATTTTACTCTGACAAGATTGGCAAAGGATTGTTTTTGGTGGATTTTGCTGTAGACAGTCGGGATTAAGACACTGACTCATATATCTTAGTAAGTAATTATATTGTTACATCTTAGCAGTAGTCTGGCTTAACGTAAAAAGCACGCAATCAAAGTTTTGTAGAGTTTGCATTAATCATGACAGGTTAATTTTAAGATTAACTGATATGGATCAGGCGGGCAAGATGCCCACCCCACAAGAGTTGAATTTTAACTTTCTATTGCGTCTTTAATCCACTGTTGCAATGTATTCACAACTTCCTCAATGACAATTTCTTGAGATTCACGATTTGCGCGTTTTACGACTTCAACTTTACCATTTGTAATCGCTCTGCCTGTGACAATTCTAAAGGGAATACCGATTAAATCTGCATCTTTGAATTTAACACCTGCGCGTTCATCTCTGTCATCTAATAATGTTTCTACTCCGGCTTTGTTGAGTTCTGTGTAAAGTTTTTCGGCCACGGCGATTTGCCCCGCATCTTTAATGTTAGGAATTGTGACTATGGCGTGATATGGTGCGATCGCGACAGGCCAAATTATCCCATCTTTATCATAGGATTGTTCTACTGCTGATTGTGCTAACCGAGACACACCCACACCATAACAACCCATAACTAAAGGCTTTTCTTCCCCTTGTTCGTTGGTATAAGTTGCACCCATCGCTTCAGAGTATTTTGTCCCTAATTGGAAGATGTGACCGGCTTCGATACCTCTAGCTGTTTGTAAGGTTTGGGTTGAGTCGTGAAGGGAGCGATCGCCTAATTTTGCCTTACGAATATCTACGGTTATTGCAGGTACTTTAAATTGCTCACACCAATTTGCGCCAACGACGTGAAAACCACTTTCATTTGCACCAGTGACAAAATTCTTTAACTCCACAGCAGTTTTATCCACCAACCGCACAAACTGAGAATTTACCTGTTTACTGACCGCAATATAATCATCAGTAATATCTGGTGCGATATAACCTAAAGGTAAAGATTTAGCTTGCCATGTTTCTTGAGCTTCAGCATTTGGTACAGTTAAAGTCAGAATAGTTTTACCACCAAATTGAGGAGCTAATTTAGTCAATTCATTTTGTAATTTGACTTCGTTAATTTCCTGATCACCGCGAATATTTATCAACACCAAAACCGTTAAACCATTATCATAAACAGTTTGATATAAAACGTTTTTGACAACTTGGCTAGGAGAACATTTGAGGAAATTGCAAAGTTTTTCAATTGTATCAGTTCCGGGAGTTTCCCGTTTTTCGTAACTTGTAAAAGGTGAAGTTTCCGCTGCTGCTGGTAAAGAAACCGCCTTTTCTACATTTGCTGCATATTTACCATCTTCAGTGTAGAGAACTTCATCTTCTCCCGCTTCTGCTAACACCATAAATTCTGTAGAACCAGAACCACCAATAGCCCCAGAATCAGCTTCCACAGCCCGAAAAGCCAAACCAGAACGCCGCAACATATTACTGTAAGCAGTGTACATATCCTGGTAAGTTTTTTGCAAACTTTCCTCATCAGCATGGAAAGAATAACCATCTTTCATAATAAATTCTCGTCCGCGCATTAAACCAAACCGGGGACGAATTTCATCACGAAACTTAGTTTGTAATTGATATAAATGTACAGGTAATTGCCGATATGAGCGAATCATATCACGGGCAACAGTGGTAATAACTTCCTCATGAGTTGGGCCAAGTCCTAATTGTTGTTCTCTTCTATCCACCAAAGAAAACATAATTCCCTCAGCTTTAGTATAGGTGTCCCAGCGTCCCGACTCCTGCCATAATTCAGAAGGTTGTAATTGGGGTAATAAACATTCTTGTGCGCCAGTAGCATTCATTTCTTCCCGGACAATTTGGGAAACCTTTTGCAAAACCCGCCACATTAGGGGAAGATAAGCATAAATCCCGCTACCAATGCGACGGATATAACCAGCCCGGAGTAACAATTTATGACTAGGGATTTCCGCATCAGCAGGATCATCCCGTAGTGTAACAAATAACATTTGTGATAATCGCATTCCTTTTACCTTTACTTACTAACTTTTCAAATGAGTTACGTCTAAAATATTTCCATGTAGTCAAAAAAGTTCTGTAGTAAGGACTTACAACCTAGACCACAGACTAAATAATCTATTTCTTTGCGTCTTTGCTCCTTTGCGTCTTTGCGCGAAACATTCATAAAAATATGTTTCATTTGACCATGCTTTTTCCATCTAACTTGAGGAGATAATTACCTTGTCTGAAGCAATGTATCAAGCACAACCACCTTTAGAATTTATTCCGCCAGCTTTTAATCCTTTGTTGTTAAAATTGGTACATTTAGTGCTACCTGACTGGATTCGCTGGAAAACACCCATTAGTAAAATTGAAGCAGACAACGTTGAAGTTTTGGCGGATTGTTATCAGCGCTTTCAGGATGGTAAAATCAGGTTTATGTTGGCGTTTCGTCATCCTCAAACAGCAGACCCTCTTTGTTTAACTTATTTACTGTCCCAAATCTTGCCTAAAGTAGCACGAGTTGGGGGTACACAGCTACAATATCCACTTCATGCCCATTTTATCTATGATCGAGGCATTCCTCTCTGGGCTGGTAATCATGTCGGTTGGGTAATTTCCCATTTGGGGGGAACTCCTATTCAACGCGGTAAAGCTGACTGGACTGGCTTGCGTTCTGCGCGGGATTTATATATGAATGGTCAGTTTCCCATGGCTGCTGCGCCGGAAGGGGCTACAAATGGTTTATCGGAGATTATCAGTCCCTTAGAACCCGGTATCGCACAGATGGGTTTTTGGTGTGCGGAAGATTTGCAAAAAGCGGGAAGAAATGAGGAAGTTTTAATTTTACCAATTGGCATTAAATATAGTTATGTCAATGAGCCTTGGGATAATATAGCAAATTTGTTAACTGAATTAGAAGCAGCTAGTGGTTTATTGGTGAATCTAGAGAAAACAGAGACTACTTTTACGGCACTTTATTCCCGATTACTAGGTTTAGCTGAACATTTATTATCGGTAATGGAGCAATTTTACACTAAATTTTATCATCAAACATTACCAGATGAGAAAATTGTTAATGGGGAAATTACGGATAGAAATGAGGCTTTAGCTTATCGCTTGCAAGCTGTTATGAATATTGCCTTATTTATTGCTGAACAATATTTTGATTTACCATCTAGAGGTAATTGGAATGATAGATGTAGACGGGTAGAACAAGCAGGTTGGAATTATATATTTAGGGAAGATTTTAAAGATATTACGTTATTATCACCCATTGATAAAAGTTTGGGAGATAGAATCGCTGAAGAAGCATATTTTCGGATGTGGCACATGAGGTTAGTTGAGAGTTTTGTGGCTGTTTCTGGGATTTATATCCGCGAAAAACCAACAGTGGAAAGATTTGCAGAAATGACTTTACTTTTATGGGATATGGTTAATAAAATTAAGGGGAATATTCCTTTAAATCGTCCCCAATTGGGTAAACAGCAGGTGAAGATAACTGTGGGTGAACCAATTTCTATTTCTGAACGTTATTCTGGTTATAAAAGTAGTCGAGTTGCTGCTAGACAAGCGGTAGCTGAGTTAACAACTGATTTACAGCAGGTTTTGGAGGGTTTGGTGGATAAGGAATGATAAACAATTAAAAATTAAAAATTAAAAATTAAAAAATTTAAATCCTCAACCTTCTTCACTAGTTGAGGATTTGGGTTTATTATTTGGCACTATTTTTCAATTCGTTCCATGCTTTCACAACTTTATCTAGTTTGTTTGGTAGTTGAGATTGCGAAATATCATTATCCTGGGTTGTTGTTCAAATTTGTCTTGGTTTAGTAAGCGTTCAAATTGTTTAACTTGTTGGGGAGAAACTCTTTTCACGCTACGCTGTGAGTGGTTAGCATCACCTATTGCTACCCAGATTAGCTTAGTGATGCAGAAAACTTTTGGGAGTCTCAAGAAGAGAAGACAGTGACACGGGAGAACTCAATTTGCTGGTCTATCTGCGTTCGTTTTTTGAGTGAAGCTTTGGTCTTGGGGATGAATCCATTGACTTACTTGCGCTTACAGTTGACGATAAAGATGGGGGACTGACATAGGGTAGTTTTTTGTGTGGAAACTTGAGCATCCCATGTCTTCCCCCTTTTTGTCATTCTCATCTCTGTAAAATTCCCCATATTTCAATCTTTCAGGACTTTTCTGCACCACTAAGCTAATGAAGACATCCTAATCATCAACCGCTGTTTTTGCAAAATCTGCTGGTTTCATAAATCGTTAATAAATTATCATTTTAAATGTAAGAATATGAATTATGAACTTCTTTTCAGAGTCAAATCATGAAAGCAATTTGGAATGGTGCTATTTTAGCCGAAAGCGATAATACCGTAGTTGTCGAAGGAAATCATTATTTCCCTGCTAACGCTATTAACAAGGAATACTTTACAGACAGCAGCACTCATACCACTTGTCCTTGGAAAGGGGTTGCCAGTTACTATAGTATTCAAGTTGGTGGACAAGTTAATAAAGATGCCGCTTGGTTCTATCCTACCACTAAGGAAAAAGCTAAAAACATCGAAGGTTATGTTGCTTTCTGGAAGGGTGTAAAAGTCGAAGCTTAGACTAAGATTAAATTAACCATATAGCCAGGGAATTTATTCCCTGGCTAATAGCTAAAGTCGGTTTTAACTGACTAATTTTTTCTAGCTTTTTGAATTTTGAGAAAGTTTATTTACATCTTCTAATCTTTAGCGATAACAATATCATTAGATTTAATCACAGCATAGGCTTCTGTACCTTCAAATAATTCTAACTCCTCAGCCGAAACTCTAGTAATCATTGAAGTTAATTCAACTTTATGGACAATTTCTAAAGTTATTTCGGTATTTATACTGCCTGTAGTTACTCGTTTGACAATTCCTTTTAAAACATTACGAGAACTAACTTTTAATGCTTTTTTGGGACTAACATTTTCAAATTCAACATTTTTTGTTTGTACTTGTTCGGGTGAAGATGATGATGATATAGACGGTGCTGAATATTTATTAAGCCCCCGGATTAACTCTCGCAAAATCTCTGTTTTAGTCCGTTGGGAACTTTGACAAAATTCTTCTAAAATCTTGCGTTCTTCTTCGGATGTTTGAAATGTCACCCAACCCTGGTCTTTTCTTGGCATAAAATTCACTAATTTATTCAGTAAGTATAATCCTAATCCAATCCAAGTAAGAATCAATCTTTTTACCTGCTTGTACAATTAAATAAAACATATCAAAGCGATTTATTTTGTAAACCTTTATATTGGGTGTGCAATGACGTAGTATTTCCATCTCTTCCTGGGAATAATTTACAACAATCTCCTCATTAACTTAGTCTATGGAAGTAAAATGATTTATTGACAATAATTAATTTTCCAGGAAATTTAAATGAATCGTCTTCTTTATGAAAGTTCTGTCTCATATAAAGGATATCTAATTATTCCTTTTGTTTTTGGTAAAGTTGATAATTATGAGATTTATTCATACAAGTTACTAGCAGAGATTGGGCATAAAAGCCATTTTCATGCTTCCGAAAATCCAGCCACAATGTATGGAGATACAATTACCAATATTATTGATATTGCCAAAGAACATATTGATATAAATATAGACTTTGTCAGTCAAGGTGATTTTTTCAAAACTCGCTATATTTACCGTCATAATTTAATTATTGTTTATCAGAAAAATAGTAGATGTTATTATGACCATTATGCACCAGAATCATTAAATAATATTGCCGCACCTAAATTATTTTCATCATCTTATGAATGTTTAAATTGGATACAAAAAGGTTTAGATGGCAGAAATAAAAGTTAATTTCTGTAGGTTGGGTTAACGCAAGAAAACCCAACATTACCTGAGTTCGATGTAAATAAAAAGTCTAAAAGTGAGTAACAGCAACTGTTTTGTCAATAATTATTGCTTATTGATAATTAAAGGTCACGCCAAAAAGTTCTCAAAAAATTAATTTTTTGAAATGTATTTACTGTTAGGTAAGGTTGAGGGGTATGGCTTTGAGTGAACTAGCAATTTCACAGCGCAAATTGTAGGTATCCCGACCAACAACCACATACAAGTCACTCGACTAGCGACAGGTGGAACTTACCACCTCTGGATACTGAGCCATCAAGAATTGAGATGCAGTTATCGAGTTCTTCAAGAAGTGCTTGAAGTTCGTCAGCGTCTAACCCATAAAGTCTATCCTCTGCAATCCTGTTTCGCACTGTCTGCAAGG